>JAICQQ010000087.1 GCA_025937785.1 Polyangiaceae bacterium | reverse complement strand
GGCGCTTCCGGCGGTGATCACGGGCATCTCGATCTGGGTGTGGGTCTCGGAGCCCGCTTCCTGCGTCCACTGCAGCAGCGTCCGATCGAGCAGCGTGGTGCCGTCCCCCTGATCGATGGCATCGAGCTTCGCCGCCAGGTACAGGAACACACCTTCGAAGAACGTCTGTCCCGCTTGCACGAGCAACGCTTCGTAGTTCTCGCGCTGGCCCCGGTCCACGCTGCTGTCGAAGGCGCCGTGGGCGACGTCGCCGTGCCAATCGCCGCTGTAGTCGCTGAACGAGTACTCGGTATTGGCGTCACCGGTGAGGAACGTCGCGATGCGCGACGTGTCGCAAGCAAAGGCGGCCGCGACGACGTCCATGTACATCTGGGCCTCCGCGACCTGCTCCGCGGCGTCGCCGCGGCGGTCGCCGCGTTCCTGGGGTTCCTGAATCTCACCGCACGAAACCACGGGCGTGACGTTGAGCTTGCGATCCAGCTCGTCGAGGCGCGCCAGATGTTCCTCGAGCCGCACGCGATCGGCGGCAGACAATCTGCGATTGGAATCACGCAGGCGGCGATAGTCCTCCATCACCAGATCGACGATCGGCCGGCGCGCCTGCTCGGGCTCTCCGGTCGACGGTCTGAAGATGCTCTCGAACAACCGCCCCGCATCGTTGGTCGGGCTGACCGGGGTCACGCCTCCGGATTGCTCCTCCCAGCTCATGCCGTCGTGTCCGATCACCATGCTGCGCGCGAGAATGCCGCTGGCGTCGCCGTAGAACGCTTGCGAGCGCGCGAGCACCTGGTCGATGGTAGGAACGTAGGGCAAAGACTCTCCCTGATCGGAGATGCCGAAGTTTCCGAGGTGACCGGCGCCGTGGTGGCCCATGTAGAAGGAGATATCCAGCCCGCGCAGCACGTTGAGCTTGGCCGCCAACGTCGAGCTGAGCAGCGACGAGCTCGCCGAGAGCACCGGCGACAAGCTGGCCACCCCGTTCGAGACCTCCAGCGCCAGCGAGCCCCTTCTCACCTCGTGTCCTGCGGGAGCATCCATGGCATCCGTCAAGCTGCCCCCCGGCGGATACATGAACTCTTGCCAGATCCCGCCGTCGCAGGTTCCCATGCCAACGAAGTACTTCGGCCCCGAAAGTGTCTGAGCGATCGCCTCGCGCTTCCGGCCGAGCAGCGAATGCAGAAAGGGGATCGCCAGCGTGAAACCCGCAGCTCCGCGGAGCACCATTCGTCGATTGAATCTCGTCACCATGGTTACCATCGCCTCGTCAAAACGTGTGTTCCTTGAAGCTGCGCGTGAGCGCGATCGCCCGGAGCGCGTCGCGCAAGCTGCCGCTGCCCGTGAGTGTGTCCTTCAGCGTTGCCAGGGCACACCCGTCTCGGACCGTGTTCTCCACCCGTGAATTGCTGAAACGGAAGTACTGGCGCGCGAAACACGCATACGGCTTCTCGCTCGCCAAGATCGCGGTATTCAAGCCCGCGATCCCAGTCACCTCCGAGAGATCGTCGGCTTCGACCTGGGGCACGGCCGTCGTGTCCACCGGCACCGTACCCTGGGCGTTTCCGTCTTCGTCGAACAGCCGCTGCTCGGTGCGGAAGCGCCCCAGCGCATCGAAGTTCTCCGTCACGAAGCCAAGATCGTTCAGGCGAACGTGACAGCTGCGACACACCGCCGTGGCGGTCTTCCCTTCGACCGCCTCGCGTGTGGACACGGAGCCGTCGCTCACCGGCGGCGGCTCGTTGGCCACCTCCGCCGGGGGCGGATCCACGGCCTCGCAGAGGATCGCCTTGCGGATCAGCACACCCTTGATGATCGGGCGGGTGTCGCTCAAGCCCGTCGCCAGAAACGCCGCCCGCGCGAGTAACCCCTCGCGCTCCGCGTCACCGAACACCGGAGGGTCACCCTCGGTCCAGGGCTCCACGCCGTAGATCGAGGCCAGGTCATCGGTCACCGCAAACGATCGGTTGCTCTGAAAGAACTCGGCGAAGGTCTGACCTTCACGGATGCCGTAGATCGAGGCGTCGACCACCTCTTGCAGCATGCGCGCCTTCAGCTCGGGTGACGCGTCGAATCCATCCAGAAACGCTTCGTACACATCCTCGCCCGCGCGCCGATCGAAGTCTTCGAGGAACGGGTTCTCCAGCCATTGCCCGAAGAACTCGGCGATGCCGCGTTCGGCTTTCGGGTCGTCGACCACCCGCTCGACTTGAGCAGCGAAGCCGGCTTCCGTCAGCAGGTCGCCGGAGCGGGCCGCTTCGAACAGCTCTTCGTCCGGCATGGTCTGCCAGAACTGATACGAAAGCTTCGAGGCGAGCTCGTAGGCCGACAAGGGCGCTCGCGGCTCGTCGTTTCCGTCCGCGCCGTGCTCGACGGCGTACATGACGTAGGGCGACGCCAGCAACAGCGCAGCCACGTCCGCATAGTCCGCCGCGCCGTAAGGCTCCTCCAAGGCGCCCTGGGCGTAAAACTCCACGTCCTCGTCGGCAAGCGGCCGGCGCTGCGCGTACTCGCCGAAGCGCCGGATGAAGTCTCCCAAACACTCCGCGTCGCTTGCTTCGACCGCGCACTCTCCCACGAGCTCGACGAGCCGCTCCTCCGAACTGGTCAACGCCGCCGCGACGGCATTGCTGAGCGCGTACTGCTCGTCGACGTGGCTCTGCTGGACGGTCTGATCGAGCCGCGAGAACCAAGCAAAGGCCGTATCCGGTCCCTTGCGTGTGTCCCGCGGCAGCCGGTCGATCACGGGCTCGAGCTCGTCGAGGGCCACGTCGCGGCTCTGCGGCAGCACGGCCCCGATCAGATCCTCTAACGTGTTCCGATACTGAACGTAGCTCAGCCGCTTCAGCGGCACGCTGTCCGGCACTTCGGTTTCGTTGCAGCTGAACGTCGGTGTCAGGTCCACCGGTCCGCCGCCACCACCGCTCGTGCTGCCGCTCGACGAGCTGCCGCTGCCGCTCGACGAGCCGCCGCTGCCGCTACCGGTGCCGTCGCCCGTACCGCTACCGCTACCGCTACCGCTACCGCTGCCGGTCGATCCCGCGTCCGAACCGTTGCTCGAACCGTCACTTCCCGCCGCCTGGCTGCCGTCGCTGCCTGGACCGCTGGAAGCGTACGCGCCCCCGTCGACATCCGATGTGCACGCGAAGCTCAGCAGTGCGCTCAGCACAACCGCCGAGCGGAGCAGGAGCGGGAGCGGGACCTTAGCGCCCATGGTTACCTCGTTTTCTGAAGCATCTGGAGAATGAATCATGGGGCCACCCGCCCCACCGCAAACGAATACTCGGTGAACAAGTTGTTGCCGAACGGATCGCTGTAGGTCGTCATGAAGTCCTCACCGGTCGTCGAGCGTCGGATCCAACCACCCCACTCGGTGCTCAGGTACACGCCGTCATGGTAGAAGCTCGGGCAGTCGTCTTCAGACTCGAGGCCGTCGCAGAGGCGGACGCTCTCGACTTCGATCTCGTCCCAATCCTCACCGTCGCTCGATACGAACGAGACTCCGTCGTCGCCCGAACACGCAAACTGATCGGTAGCGTCGTCGAACACCAGGTGCGGATGCCCGCCGACGTCCGGAGTGGGCCCCACGCGTTCCCACGACAAGCCGTCGGTAGATGCTGCCAGCGTCGATCCACAAGCCACGAGAAACTTGCCTTTGCCGAAGGCCATGCCATCCGTCACGGGGCAGTTCACTGCGTCGATCACGTCTTCAGCGTCGCCGTGATCGGTCCAGATCACACCGTCCTCGGACGTCACCAGGCGCCAGCCCCCGCTCACCCAGACTCCGTTACCGTAAGCGATGGTGCGCAAGAGGTCGTGGTCGTCGCCGCCGTCCTCGGACCAATGCGTCTCGTTGTCCCAAGACTCTCCCAGATCCCGCGTCACGATCCTGAGCCCGCCATACCCGACGGCGATGATCCCCGGCACACCATCGCCGGGGTCGGTCGTGCCCGTCGTCTCCGCGCTCGTCGCTGCCGTCGTCAAGCCCCCCGCACCCCCGGCTCCCGAAGCGCTGCCGCCCGAGCCGCTGCTGCCACCGGCGCCACTGCCGCTGCTGCCACCGCCACTGCTGCCGCCGCCGGCGCCACCACTAGCTCCACTGCCCCCGTCACCCGCACTCCCACCCGAGCCGCCGGAGCCCCCCGCTGGCTCCCCGGTCGTCCCCAGGCTCGAGCTGGCATCGCTCTGCCCGTTCGTGTCGCTCTGCCCGTTCGCACCGCTTCCGCCCGCTGCGGCCGTCGTGTTCTGTCCCCCGCTCGTGACGGCAGTCACGCTCGTGGTCGTCGCAGCGCTGGTCGTCGTCGCTGTGCTGGTCGTGGGTGTCGCATTAGCACCATCGACACTGCTTTCTTGGTAACCGCCGCCCGAGTCGCTGCAGCCCCACACACACGAGCACACACAAACGTGCCAGAGCCCCGAGCGCAGAACGGGGCGGATCTGTTTCAGGCGACGGATACCGCTCGTTCGCTTCATCGGCCTGGGTACGAACCCGAGCCCACGCGCCGTGGTCCAACTTTGGGAGTCTCGAAGGCATCGATCCGCTGCGCCGCGATTCCTCCAGTGGATCTGGCGCTGCGCCGCCGAGCAAGTCCGGACTGACGACCGAGGCAAGATCATGCCGAAAACCGCGCGCCACAGGGCATGCCGCTGCAGAAACGTGCCTCAGCACCTGGGTCCCGTCGATACTCCGCAGCCATGACTGACGACAATCCGTCCTCCCCGCCGAGCGCCCCGAGTTCCAGCGGCGCACGCCGCCCTGCACCGGGCACCGCTCCCGGCGAGCTCGAGACCTCGGTGGACGAAGCGCCGACGCTACGCTTTCTCGCGTACGGCCCCGACGGGTTCAAGGAAACGATCGCCGAGTCCCTCTCGGACTTTACGCCGAGCGGCGAGTGGCCCGTCACATGGATCGACGTGGATGGACCTCCCGACACACGCCTGCTCGAACAGTTGCGCGATGTCCTCGGCGTCCACCCCCTCGCGCTCGAAGACGTCATCGATCAAGGCCAACGCCCCAAGGTCGAAGGCTATCTAGACCAACATTTCATCGTGGTGCACATGCTCTCGTACGACGAGCGGCTGCAGCTCGAGCAGCTCAGTCTATTCCTGAGCGAGAAGTGTGTGGTCACCTTTCAGGGGCGCGTGCCTTCGGACTCCCTCGAACCCGTGCGCGCGCGCATTCGCCAGAACAAAGGCCGCATTCGCCAGGAGGGCACCGACTACCTGATTTACGCCTTGCTCGACTCGGTCGTCGACCACTACTTCCCTATCGTCGACAAGCTCGGCGACAAACTCGCCGACCTCGAAGCCGACGTGCTGGTCGCTGGCACACCCGACGTGATCGGTCAGGTGCAAGCTCTCAAACGCGACCTGCTCCAGTTCCGTCGCGTCCTCTGGCCGCTGTCAGAAGCGCTCTCGAGCCTCGGCCGCAGCAAGGATCCCCTGCTCTGCAAAGAAACCCGCCTGTTCCTGCGCGACTGCAGCGACCACGTGGATCAGCTGAAAGACCTGCTCGAGGTCTACCGAGAAACCGCCGAGACCCTCGTCGAGACCTACCTCTCGGTCTTGAGCAACCGCACCAACGACACCATGCGCTTCCTCACGTTGGTCACCACCATCTTCATTCCCCTCACGTTCCTCGTCGGCATCTACGGCATGAACTTCGACCCCGACGCCTCTCCCTACAACATGCCCGAGCTCCGCTGGCGCTACGGATACCCCGCCGTCCTGGTCCTGATGCTGCTCATGGCCATCGGCATGTTCCGCTACTTCGTGCACCGCAGGTGGTTTCGCTGAGCGCCCCGCAAGCTATCGCGTGACACGCGCTACAGCGGCCGCTTGAAGCACCAGATCTTCTCTGCAGCACCCGCCATTTCGTAGCCTTCCGGGCCGAGCCTGTTCCCCGTCTTCTCGACAGCTTCCTCATCGCTGTAGTCGCCGAACTGGAAGCAGCGGTACTGCCATTTCTGGCGTTTGTGGGCGTTTGCAGACGTCACCAGCTGCGACGATGCCCCACCCACCGCGCACCCAGCAAGGAACACCAGACCAATTAGACCAGAACGCATCAGCTTCACCATGCCCCACACCTAGCGGACCCGTGACGGGAGTGGAAGTCGCAGGCCGCCGATGAACCGGTGCCACGAGGCGCTGAGCCTGTGTCATTGCAGGTGCCGAAGCTCGAACATGAACGACGACCACGCCCCTCTGGGCAGCAGGTAACGCTCAATGGCCTGAGCGCCGCGGATGGTACCCCGACCAGCTGACAATGCACTTCGGATCCTCGACAGTGGCACCGTCCTTCGGCTCCACAGCGACTAGCAACGATTCGCCGGGGTGAACGGCAAGCCGCGCTCCGTGTACGCCGGGCTGCCTGCCCTCCACGGCCCACTTGAACACGTACGTGACGGCTTCCCGATACGGGTTGTCGCGAGCATTGGCCCCGACATACATCACGTCCTTGCAACCGGGCAGCGCCACGATATCCGTGACGATGAATGGCCCCTGTTGAACGGACGCGCAACTGACGTTCCTTCCGAACAGATAACACTGTTGACGACCCGACCACGCCTGCGTCGACTCACTCACTGTCTGGGTGACCGCCGGACCATCGTTGACGGTGACTCGAACCTGTGTGTCTCCCTGCACTGACTCGTCCGGCTGTCCGCTGGCGGCCACGGCCACTTTCGCCTCGCCAGGCGGCCCCGGCGGAGCAGACTTCGCTGCGAGCGTGGCAGAGGCATCGGCTTCTGTCGCGAGGAGCTCCGCGACCTGATTCACCGGGCCAACGTATTGACCGACGCCCGGGATCGGAAGGCTCGTGACGGTCTTGATCGACTTAGCGAATTCCCTGACGTCTTCGGGGTTGTTCGCGGCTGCACCGGACTTGAGCTTGTCTTGCCCTTCTGCTTGCTTACCGTCGGCGTAGAGAACGACGCCGTCAGCAATCTGCGGGCAACCGGATAGCCCCGCACTCTCGCACTGATCCTGCACCGGCGACTTCAGAACACTGGCGCCGGACATTCCACACCCCATGGCGAACACCCCAACACACCACACCCGCGACCCCCGGAACGGGGCGCCTCCACCCAAAACACACCTCTTCATAGTGACGAGGAGACACCTGATGCGGCGAGGGCACAAGCCGTGCGGGTGTTCAGGAGGCTCTCGAGCGACGCTAGCTCTTGGACCATGGGTAACCGCGCTGCGCCGAGGTGGCGGTCGAGGGTGAGTATTGCGGCTACGTCTACCCGGACGCGCCGGGGCTTCACCTTCCACCCATGAGGGGCGAGCGATCGCCAACTTCCATAAGCACCCGCGGTTCACACCGAGCGCGGACGGGCTTTGAAGGAGGCCACTGGCCGCGGCTTGAGCATACACGACTTGGCAAAGGAAGTGACTCCGGCCAAGGTCATCGAGGACGAAACGGACAGGGTCCGACGTCTGAGAAATTGAGAATTCGACCTCAATCGGTTCGGGTTCGGCTGTCACACGAAGCTGGTTTCATGAAGTCATGGAACACGGCACAAGTAACCCGCGGTTGGTTCTGGTGGACCCAGAACACCGGCGGTGGCTCGCTGACTTAGTCGCCCGTCGTGGAATTCCCGGCGCGGTACGCGTGGCCGGGCTGTCCAGGACATCGCTGCTCCGCATTCTAGCACTCGGCAGCTGCGCACCTGGGACGGCTGCCCTCCTGAGGGAGGCAATCAAACGCCGGGACGCAGCTTCCGGGAGAACACGTCCCCGCAACGTCCCCCGCCCCCCGCTGAAGACAGCGACGTTGAACGCGAAGCAATTCGAGAGGAGAAGCCGTGATTGCCCAAATTCTTACTGCCCACAGACCCCGGAAGGACGGCGCTCCTTGCCGTTTCCGACGCGCTCTCGTCGCTCGGACGGGGGTCAGCCCGTCTGGCCCCTCCCAAGGCCGCGGGACTCAGTTGGCCGGCTCCGTCGGTCCGCTGTTCAAGCGAGTCACCGGTGACGCCCACCGACAGCACTGCGCCCTACAAGCGCGCAGCTTTCGGTCAAGCGAGAGCCTTCCCGTCGTTGCCGGCGCGTTCGGTGAGGACTTCGTGAGGCCGCGAAGCCCGGGCCGCGGGTGTGTGGCACGGCTCTTGTCGGGCTTCGAACAGGGGGTTGCTTGAACAAGACTGGCAAAGGCGAAGCGCTGGTTCAACGCAGTCAGAACCGCCTGCGACCAGTAGTGCCGCGGTCGGACGCCCTGGCGGACGGAGTACCGGCACCCGCCAGCGGCGAGGGCTCGGGTGCACCCCACGGCGACGCGACCATTCGCCGGAACTCTGCCGGCCACCCCGCGAATCACGTCGAAGCGTCCAGGCTCGGGCGCATTGGTGGGCTCAGGACAGCCGAACGGTGACGCCGAGAGGCGGAAGTGCCGGCGCTCGCACGCAAGCTCGGCCTGCGGGACGTTGTCGCGCCCGACTTGCTGCCCTACCTGGCCGACGCCGCTGAATTCGCCGAGCACGAGTGTACGAGACTCGCGCAGGTGGTCGGTGGTGGGGTCTGCGGCACCGCACCGAGTGTGCTGGTTCAGACGGCCGCGCTCCAGGTCGCCGGCTCCCGCTACGCATTCGCCAAGGGCGACCTCGTCACCGGTTCAAGGCTCGGCGACGCAGCTCGAGCGAACCTGCTCAGCGCCCATGACTTGTGCGCCAAGGAAGCAGCCGCCCGCCCGCGCGATCCCATGGCTGACCTCGACAGGCGCCTCGGCATCACGGGAGGCAAACCATGACGCACCTACATCGGCCGCTTGAAGCACCAGGGGCCGTCGGTTCCGACAAGTTCCCAACCCTTGGCTCCCGCGCTCTGGAGCTCAGTCGTCAGGCGATCGATGTTCCACCCGCCCTTCAGCTGGATGCAGTGGTAGTCCCATTTGCGTCCCTCACCAGTCGCGGCGGGCGCGTCTGGAGTGTCCCCGTGCGCCTGTGCCGGGTCGACAAGCTGCGACGACGCCCCACCAACCGCACAGCCAGCAAGGAACACCAGAGCCACAAGACCCGAACGAGTGAGTTTCATCATACTTTCCACGTAGCCGACCCAACGCCGGGGTGGAAGTCGTGACCACCAAGCGCTTCGACCCCGCTGCGTTCCTCGCGCGCTACGACGCACTGGACGCCGCCCTCGTGGCCCGCGGCTTTCCTGCGACGTCACCCTGGTGGCGCGCGCAGATCGAGCGCTTCGTGCGTTCCGGCTGCCGTCGCTGGGTGATTCGTGCCGGGCGCCGCGCTGGTAAGTCAAGCACGCTCTGTCGCCTTGCCGTGGCTTGGGCCTTGTGGGGTTCGTGGCACGTCCCACCGGGCGACACCGCCATAGTCCCCTTCGTCTCAGTCGATCGCGGTGAAGCGGCCGCGCGCTTGAAGACCATCGCCGAGATTCTGAACACCGTCGGTGTCAGCGCTGAGGCCCGCAACGACGAGATTGAACTGGTGTCGCGTCGCCTCGTCTTCCGCGTCGTTACTTGCTCCATTCGTGGCACTGTCGGCTTCACCTCCATTGCGAGCTACGGCGTGCGGATTACGGTCGAGGTAGACGGCGTCAAAATCAAGAAACGATTCGACTTGAAGACGGACAACCCCACCGTCGCGCGCACAAGGCGCGATCGGTTGGTCGCGAGCATGACGCCGACTGCGACCGAAGCCACCCGCACGGAGACCTTTCGCGAGGCTGCGCAACGCGTCATGCGTGCCAGCGAAATCCGCACCAAGAACGCCCGTCTTCGCCGGCTTGAACTCCACATCTACCCGTACATCGGCGAAGTTCCAGTAGATAAACTCCGTGCCGCAGACGTGGCCACCGTTCTTGCCCAAGCCGCGCACGACGGCCAGAGCAAACAGAGCGTCCTGCATTTGCGCAACGACGTTAGTGCCGTATTAGATGAGCTGTGGCGCGATGAAGTCATACCTGAGAACGTGGCCCGCAAGGTCCGCATTCCCAAGGGCGCCAAGGTCGACCGACGCGAGCGGGCGGTGCTTTCCGACGAAGAGCTTGTCGTGTATTTTGGCTGGCAACACCCCGAGGCGTCCAAGCGGGATGCCGTGCTGGAGCGGCAGACCATGAGCGCTGTGTCCCGCATGTTCGGTGGCCTACGGCTGGGCGACATCAAAGCCATTCAGTGGCAGGCGTTCGACATTGACGGTGGCAACTTCCCCGAGGGCTGGGCGCCCCGCAAGAAGACGGCGCGTCCTCAGCTGCTCGAGGTACCGGCGGTGCTTCGGCCGATTCTGCGGGACTGGTGGGAACGAGCGGGAAGGCCCCACGAAGGGCCCGTGTTCCCCGTTCGGCGCGGGCCCCGAGCCGGCAAGACGCGCAAGACGGGGAGCCCCGCCAAAGCACTCCGGCGTGACCTGAAGCGAGCTTTCGGTATCGAGGTGCCCCAGCCCTTCAGGCGTGCCTTCAAGCAGGGCCTCGCCGACGCCGGGGTGGAGCTCCAGACGGCCATGACGCTTTCGGGGGCAACGGACGCCAAGACCCACGCCCGCTACCTGGTGAACACTTCGAAGCTGCGGACGGTGCCCGTCGCAGCCCTTCCTTCGCTGGCCGTCTCAGACCGCGCTGCGGTCTCGGAGGGTCATCGGCTGTCTCCTCTCAGCAACGGAGACAGCCTTTCTGACGGGTGCCGAAGGTCGGACTTGAACCGACGACCCCGCGCTTATGAAGCGCGTGCTCTAACCAGCTGAGCTACTTCGGCAAAACGGAGGGGGAATATGTTTTTCCGGGGGGCATCTGTCAAGCGCGACGAGCCGTGCTGCGAAACCGGTGAAGATTGGCGGAATCGTCGGGATTTCGGGTGGGAGGGGGGCGGGTCAGTCGCCGCGGGGGCTCGGACCGCCGCGCCCGCCCGGGCCGGGGCCGTCGCGGCCGACGGCGGGGTTGGTGGCATCGAACGCGATGCGCACCGTCAGGGAGCTGCCGAGGGGCTTGGGTAGAGCTCCGTAGGGGCCATCGCGACGGATGGCGGTCACCAGGTTTCGATCGAACTCGTCGATGCCGCTCGGGCGCACGACGCTCACTGCGATCACTCGGCCTTGCTGGTCGACGCTGAGCGCGACCACGGTAAGGCCACCGATGCCGCGCGCGACGGCCCATGTCGGGAACGCCCGGCCCCAGTCGATCTGGTCGAGCAGGTGCTGGGTGTAGCGGGCAAAGCCGGTGTCCGCGGCCAGCGACAGTCCTGCGCCTTCGTGTTCGCCGCTCGGTGCCGCGCGCGCGCCCTCGCGGTCCTGGCGCTCCTGGCCGTCGCGTCCCGGCGGGGTAAGCGCGGCTGCCCCTTCGCCGCCTGGCCCTTCGCCGTTGGCGGGACCGAGGCCGCCCGCGTGGACGAGCGAGCGCACGGCGTCGGCGACCTGATGGGAGCTGTTCACGGTGTCGTTGGGCCGCCCGTAGCTGTTGGCAGGCACCGCCGCCCGCGCGCGTTTGACCGGCGGTCGCGCGGTGATGATGCGCGCTCGCACGCTGGGTGCGCCTGCGCCGTTCGACACGCCGAGGGCTTGGCGCGATCGCGCCCCGCGCTCGCCGCCTACCTCGGGTTCATCGCTGTCGCGGCTGTCGCCGACGGGGACGGGGCTACCGGGTGCGCCGCCCGCGCGAGACGCTTCGCCGCCGAGAGCGCTGCCGCGACCCGGATCGAAACGCGCTGGGGGCCGGCGCTCGAGCAGCGTACCGGGCCCGGTCGCCACGAAGCTCAGCTGCATCGGGTTCGGCGTGGCTCGCCGATCGTCGAGGCTGAGGCGGGCGCGCGCCGTGGCCAGGCGCTGGAGTTGGCTCTGGTCGGCCAGGGTCGTCGTATCGCGGCTCAGCGCGACCGGCGAGACACGGTCGCTCAGGTTCAGGGCGGCGGAGCTGGCGCGGCTACCGCCGTGCCCGCGCTGCGGCAACTCGGGACGCGCGGACCGCTTGCCGCCGAGGAGCTGCACCAGCTCTTCCGGGTGCTCGACGGGGGTGGTGCTGGCGACCGGCGAGCGACCGTGCGTCACGGCTTCGACGCGCGGTAGCTCGATGTTCGGCTCGAGCTCGACCGGCAGGGTCACGACCCCCGTGTCCGGGGACCGCGGAGCAAACGCGCGCGCCAGCAGCCATGCGCCCGTGCCCACCAAGCACACGTGCATCAGGCACGAGGTGAGGAGGGCGCCGGCCCAGCTGCGTTTCATGGCTCATGGAAGTGTGACCCAGGACTCAAGCCACAACCAGCCGCTTTCCGAACAGACGCACTGCGTTCTGTGTCGTTTCGGCTGCCACCTGATCGAGCGTTTGCCCGCGCAGTTCGGCCACGAACGCCGCAGTGTGCAACAGGAAGGCCGGCTCGTTCGGCTTGCCCCGCTTGGGCACGGGCGCCAGGTACGGACTGTCGGTTTCGACCAGGTACGAATCAGCGCTGACCCAACGCGCTACTTCCTGAATCGCTTCGGCACGTTTGAAGGTGACGATGCCCGAAAACGACAGCATGAATCCGAGCTCGAGCGCCCGCCGGGCGAACGCCAGGTCTTCGCTGAAACAATGGATCACCCCGCCTACATCGCGGGCGTTCTCCGACTCGAGTATTTCGAGCGTTTCACCGGGAGCGTTGCGCGTGTGAACGACCACGGGCTTCTTCAACTGTCGCGCGAGCCCAACGTAGCGACGAAACACGTCCTTCTGGGTGTCACGTGGCGCATGGTCGTAGTGAAAATCGAGGCCAATTTCACCGATGGCCACGACGCGCTCGTGAGTGGCGAGCGCCCGCAGCGACGCTTCCAGCTCCGGGTCATTCTGGGCGGCGTCGTGCGGGTGGACGCCGACGGTCGCGACCACGTCGCGCTCGCGTTCGGCCAGCCCGCAGGCGTACTGGGCCTCGGCGAGGCCACCGACACCAATGCACACGAATGCCCCAACGCCGCTCTGCCGCGCCCGCCCGAGTACGGGTTCTGCACCCTCTTCGAAACTCCTGGGATCGAGGTGGCAGTGAGAATCTATCAACGCGCGCTCGGCAACCATGACCGAGGTCTAACGCCGCACCCCTCGCCTGACCAGATACAAAACCGCACCCGAGGCGACCACCACGCCGGCCACCAAGAGCTCGAAGCTCTGGGCGCCCGTCAAGAGCAGGGCAATCGCTCCCAGCGCGAACGGCGCGGGCAAGGCCTGCCGCCACGACAGCCCGTACTGCCGCCGCTTGGCCAGCGCCAGCAACGAAAGGCCAGCCACTGCGTACTGGCTCATCACCGCCACGCTCGATAGCACCAAGAGCTGCGCCAGATCACCGAGCAGTACCAGGACAATCACGAGGGCTGCCGTGATCACCAGCGCGCGCGCGGGTACCAAGCGGCGGCCCTCGGCTGCCAACCAAGCGAATCCAGGCTCGTTGCCGAGCGCGGCGAGATAGTGCGGTGTCACAGCGAACATCCCGAAGGCGATGCCCAGCGCCGAGACGTTCGTCCCCAGAAATAGCAGCTGCGCGGCGCCGGCACCGCCCAGCGCACCCGCCGCGTCCACCAGCGGACGCTCGCTCGCGGCGAGCGCGGGCACGGCCACCAGGCACGCCCAATGAATCAACAAGTAGAGCCCGGCTACCAGCACCAAGCAGCCGACGGTGGCGATGGGGATCACGCGGGCGCCCGATCGCGTGTCATGCGCGAGTACGGGCACCACCTCGAATCCTTGCAGCGCAAATACGACGACCAGCGCAGCGCGCGTCAGCGCGACCCCCGCCGGCGCGTGCATGCTCGGCTCCGGTACGGTGTCGAACGCGGCGACGGGCACGGCCATGCGCGGCACGAACAAGACGAGAAGCACGACGATCGGTATCAGCTTCGCTACCGTGAATCCGGTCCACACGCGCGCGCTCGGCTTGAGCCCAGTGAGCACGACGCAAGACAGCAGCAACACCAACCCGACACCAAACGCTTGCGAGGCCGAGCCGGTCTCGACCCCGAGCGCGCCGCCGGCGTGCCGCGCAAAGCCTGACACCACCGCCGACGCGCTGAACACTGCGGAAGCGTAGGTGAGCCAACCGATCAAAAAGCCCACGCGCCCGCCGAATGCAGCGCTCGCCCACACGTAGGGGCCGCCGTTGACGCGGAAGCGCGACCCGAGAGCCGCATACACCAGCGCGACCGGTAACAACGCCAGGAGCACCAGGGCGTATACCGCGAGACCCCAGCTGCCGGGCGCCGCGCTCGCGACCTGGCTCGGGGCAAAGAAAATGCCGACCCCGATGATGCCGTTCATCCCGAGCGCGAACAGGTGGACGAGGCTCAACGGCCGTTCGCTGTCGGAGGCGGCCTTCGTTACCATGCGCCGCTCATGACCCGAGATTTCGCGCGAAGACGCTGTTCTACGACTAGTGTGGTGAATCTTTGATTCGCCACGAAAATAAGCAACGCTTTCCTAGTCTCAATAGGACGCCAGAGTCCGAAGTTCGCGCGGCCTCGTAGAGGCCGGGCCGCGCGAACTTCTGGACGAACCATGGCGACAGGACACTAGTTGAGCAAGTCGCGGAACCGCTCTCTGAGCAACGAAGCCGCGGCATCTCCCGCGGAATCTTCGGTGTAGCCGTAGCGCGTCATCAAACCATCGAGCAGCACGCGGGCCGCTCTCGTCTGCGCATCGGAGAGACCCTTGCCGGACTCGCGCAGCACGATGACCAGATCTCGACACAGCTTGGCGAGTGCCGTTCGCCGTTCTTCGAACACTGCGTTGCGCATGCGCCGGATGTGATCGGCGAAGACCTTCGAATTGACGACCGGCTCATCGGGGTGATCGATGGCCCAGGCGGCGATGGTGCTGATCAACGAATGGCGCAGCTGCTCGCGATTGTCGGGAGCCCCCAGCAAGTCTTCGACTTCCTCCATCAGCTGCTGACTCGGGTCTTCGTATTGACCGGTCATGGGGTTCCTGAGCTTCTCGCGCTTCACCCAATAGCTCACGTGAGTCACGTAGCGATCGAACAGGTCGGCGTACCGCATCTCGTCGACCAAGCCGCTGGCGACTCGAAACTCGTCCTCGAGCGTGTCGTGCAAACGGGTGCGGAGCGTATCGATGAATCGCTCCGTGTCGTGGTAGCCGCCGGGCAAGGGATCTTCCTGAAGGAATGCGTACTCGTTCTTGCGTCTGCAGAGCTCTTCGAGCTCTTCGAGCACGGCGAAAGGCGACAGGCACTCGAAACGCGGATTTTGTGCGGCATCGAGCAACACTGTACGCATCTCTCGCGGGCTCGCGCCGACGCTACCTTCGTAGATCGGGACGCCGTCCGTCTCGGAATAGAGCCGTGGCACCAGCGCTCGCAGCGACGCCGAGGCTTCCTCGGAGAGGTGCGGCGGAGTGATACCGTCGGCGAAGAGATCGAGCTTTTCGATCGCGGTGAGCTCGCTCACTAGCGCTCGTTCGGAGCTGTCGTAGCGGTCGGGATTCGGACGCCGCATCCGAGTCAGCACCGCAAACATCGCCGCGAGTTCCGTCGCGTGGGGCGCTACGTGGCCGCGCACGTGCGCCGCTACCTGGGCATCGTAGATCACGACTTCGTCGCGCCAGCTGCGCAGGTAGGGTACCCGAATCAGCTCCAGCCGACCCCGGAAGCTCTCGTACTCGGGGTGATCGCGGAAGGCGGCTAGATGCACCTCGTTTCCGCTCGCGAGCAACACGCAGTTCACTTGAACGTTCTGCGAGTTGAGCGACACCTCGCCCGTTTCGGCCGTGATCTGCAGGTACTTGAAGGCATCGAGCGGACGCTTCAACAGATCCGAAAACTCCAGCAGCCCGCCCGCGGCTTCGACCAGCTCGCCATGCGCCTCGAACAGCGTCACCGACTGCAGCGACGAAGGCAAGGCCCCGAGGCTGCGATCAGCCGTGATCTGACGCTCGCCAGCGTCTACCGACAGCTGCGGACCGAGCGTCACGGCGCCGGTGCGGTAGCGGCGCGAGATGAAGTAACGCTCCACCTGAACGTGTCGCAGGACCTGCTCGAGCGACCCGTCGTAGCTGGTCAAAAGCGCATCGAAAACCTGCTTGCTCTTGTGGGACAGGCTCCCCTTCAAGATCCAACGCGGTGGGGGCTCGCTCGTGCCGAGCGCGGAGTAGAGGCGCTCGACCAGGCCCTGACGTTCCGCTTGGGGGATCAAGAACAGTGGGTGGTCCCGAACCTCGATGAACAGACGGGCGTCGATGTCTTCGTCCGGCAGGCGCGCGTAGCTGTCGGTGTTGCGCACGATCGGCGCGCGCTTGCCACCGAAGCCGATCGACCCCTTCAGCTTGCCCTGGTTCGGGAAGACCCAGTGAAAGCGATACAGCGCGCCTTCGGGCTGCGCCGAGTAGTGTTCGAGCGCGCGCATAATGCAAGCGGCGACGGTGCTCTTGGAAGAGCCGTTGGGGCCGTGCAGCAACAACAATCGGTTCGGCCGCCCCTCTTGCACGAAGTTGTTGAGCACGCGGTAGATCTCGGTCTGGACGTGCTCTTGACCGATGAGGCCGTCGCGCTGGGCGTCGACGCGCTCGAGGAACGGCAACTGGAACAGGTTGAAACGCGTGAAACTGCCCCAGGGGCGCTTCGACTCCTCGCTGCCGTAGAAGTCGAACATGTCGCGCAAGTAACTGGCTGCGTCGCGCGAGTAGCGCACGGGGTTCTCGGCGAACAGCTCGAGGTAGTCGTGAAACGACAGGACCCGACGCTCTTCAGCGAAGTCGGTCTGGACCCTGGACGCTATCTGACCGAGTTCTTCGAGAATACTGCGAGAGCCCATGACGCCACACTATCACACCGCTAAGGATCCTTGCCGCCGTTTCTGAGCGCCGTGCGCCCCGAATGCCCGCGCCCCAGGGCGCTGTGCTACTCGACGGTCACGGCCAGCGCGAGCTCTTGCTTCTTGATCAAGCACTGTTCGTCAGTGCATACCGAAAACTTGAACGTGCCCGAGATCGTGCGCTCGCCGGCTTGGTTGGGCGTGAACGGGACGCTCATGGTGGCCCGCTTCTGTTCGAGCTTCACGGCACCTTCAGCGACTTTCATGCTGGCGAACTGGACACCGGGCGCTTCGTTCAGCGCGAAACTGTACGGATACTCCTGATTGACCTTGAACGGGGCCTTGGCGTCGAGCACGATCTGCACGGTACTAGCGGCTCCCACCTTGTAGGTACCGCTCGGCTCCAGCTTCAAATCGTAGCTGTCTTCACTCACCTTCGAGTTGCCTGCTGCGGCCGCCGGCTCCGCGCCATTGGCATCGACCCCTTCGGCGGGAGCACCCGTGGCATCCGTCGGGGCGCGCGCCGCCTCGGGCTTGGCGCTGTCACCTTCCGCGCTCTCGCTGTTGGAGGAGGCGGGTACCTTCGGATCCTCGGCGACCGGCTTCGATTCTTTGCTGCACCCCGTCGAGCAGGCAAAAAGCCCCAGGACCACGAGTGCCCCCATCGCGCGGATGCGCGAGCGTTCGTGCTTGGCGAATGAACCTGACATACAAAGCTCTTACCACACCCAGCTGGTTCGAACCAGGCGCGCCCGGGACGCCCGGCGGGTCAGAACAGTAGCCAGGCAGCCACGACGACGCTGATGACCAGGACGCTGCCGCCGATCGCTACCGGCAGTACCCAGCCCGCCGACCGCGTGGGTAGCCCTGGGATGTCGTCGTAGGTGGAAGCGGGTGGCCCGCCCGCCGCCGGTGGCGCCGCGGCGTTGCTCGCCGCGAAGGCCTGGTCCATCGCGCCCAGCGCATCCTGCTCCCCGAAGAAGTCCTGGCTCGCATCGGCTCCCTCGGCGGGGACCGGCGCGCGCATCAACTCGGGCAGCTTTGCGTCGATCTGGCGCGCCAACTCTTGTTCCGGCAGCTGGGCCCAGTCCGCGTGCGTGCCCGTAAGCCCGTACGCAGCGCCGACGGCATCGGCGAGCTTACCGACGGATTCGGTGCGGACCGAAGCGTTCTTCTTGAAGGCGTTCGCCAGCACGCGATCGAGCGTAGGGGGCACCGGGTAGCGCTTGCCCTTGCCCACTTCGCTCGGAGGATCCGGTTCCTTCGTGAGGATCTGAAGTAAGATCGCGGGCCCCGTGGGACCATTGAACGGAACCTGACCGGTGAGCGCTTCGTAAGCGATCGCACCCAGCGCCCAAACGTCGGCGCGGTGGTCGAGCGTGTCGAGCCCCTGCGCCTGTTCGGGAGCCATGTAGTAGGGCGACCCGATGGTGGTGCCCATGACCGTCAGCTTCTTGGCGTTGTCCGCCTTGTCCTTGACGGAGCCGAAGTCGAGAATCTTCGCGATGTCACCGTCGGGTGTTTGGCAGAGGAACAGGTTGTCCGGCTTCAGATCGCGGTGGACCAAGCGCTTCTGGTGCGCACCGTCGAGCCCGATCGCAACCTGGCTCAAGAGGCGCACGGCGCGCGCCGGGGACAAGACGCCTTCGCGCTTCAAGGTCGAACGCAACTCTTCCCCGTACAAGAACTCCATGACGAGCGCGTAGCTGCCATCCGGAGTGGGCTGGAAGTCGAGCACTTCGACGATGTGGGCGTGCGGCAGTTCTTGGCTGACGAGGAACTCGCGCTTGAAGCGTTGCACCGCTACGTCGTCCGCCGCGATGTCTGGGTGCAGGACCTTGATCGCGAGGGCACGCCGCTGGTGCATGTCGAGCGCTTCGTAGACTCGTCCCATGCCGCCGTCCGCGACAACACGGCGAATCTGGTAACGCTGACACAACAATTGGCCGATACGCGCGTCTTGGCTATCGGTGAGGACCGGCACCTGCGTCGCGCTCGTCAACTGTTGCCCGTCCGCAGGACAGAACCCCGAATCCTCGGGGTAGAGCCGTCCGCATACGGGGCACGCTTTCATGGGCGACCTGCCGATCGCTTCGGTTCCAACGCCGAGAACGCCATCAGCCTCAACCTGGCTGGCTGTCAGCCGTCGAGCCTTCCGGTGGGGTAGGGCTCGGTTCCTGGTAGTACAAGATGCGGTTGCAGCTCGGGCACTGGATCATCTCCTGTGCTTGCATGATCTGCTGAAACAGCATCGGCGGCAGGGCGATGTGACACTCCGTGCACGAGCTGCCGATGGCCGCCGAAACCGCAGACCCGCGCCGCTTGCGAATCATTTCGTAGCGTCTAAAAATTTGTGGTTTTACCCCCTTCACCAACGCGTCCTTCTCCGCCTGATGCTGCGCGGTCTTCGCCTGCAACTCGGAGAGTCGCGTTTGCACGGCACCTTCGCTCTCACCCAGCTCTCCTCGCAGGGCGTCGCGTTCTTTGACGGTGCCCTCCATCTCGATGCGGGCTTGCTCTACCAGCGCATTGATCTTTTCGATCTCCACTTCGCGATCGCGGTACAGCTTGCGCAGCTCCTCCACCTCACGCTGGGCCGCATTCGCCTCGCGCTCGGTGCGACAGCGAGACAGCTTCTCACGCGACTTCGAGACCTGCACGCTCATTTGCCGGATCTCCAGCATCAGCTCGTTGCGCGTGTGCTCCATTTCACCGATGCTCTGCTCACTGCGTTGGACCTTCGCTTCCAGGCCCTCGAGCTGAGTTTTCTTCGCCGTGAGCGCGCCCCCTTCGGCTTCGAGCTCGGCGAGCAGCCCACTCAACGCCGTGTCTACAACTGCCAAACTCTTTAGAATTTCTAGTTGGTCTGAAATAGTCACTGTGTGCGTAAAGCTCCTAACTCCGAGCCAGATGGAAGGCGAGTAGAAAGGTGAAGCGGTGGGCCCAGCTGGGTTCGAACCAGCAACAGCCCGATTATGAGTCGGGGGCTCTGACCGATTGAGCTATAGGCCCGGAACACCGACGCTTCGGGCCGCGCAAGGCCGCGCAGCGCCGTTGCATGCGCGCTGACCGGCCCCTTCGGCGTGGTACTCCCGGTGCTGGTGCATGCAAGCTCCACGCCGGCAAAGCTAGTCGATGCGGCGGTTGGGGGCAACCGTCGGAAGCGCCCCCTCAGCCAAAGTGTAATCCAGCCTTATTTCGTATGCTTGGGGTGCTTCGACCGTACCGCCGGTGTACAAACTCAGTTCCCCCACCCCTGCCGGTGATGATACGGGGCTGTCACCTGCGTTCGAGCTCGGTACCCTCGGCCGTGGGCGGCAGCTCCCTCCGGTAACCAATATGTTACATGACCCCAGACCGATGCAGCGACTCGTCGTTCAGGGCGCGAACCAACACAACCTGAAGAACGTCAGCTGCGAGCTGCCGCGCAACCAGCTCGTCGTGATCACCGGTCCCAGCGGCTCCGGCAAGTCTTCGCTCGCCTTCGACACGATCTACGCGGAGGGGCAACGCCGCTACGTCGAGTCGCTGTCCGCCTACGCACGCCAATTCTTGGATCAGCTGCCGAAGCCGCCCGTCGAGTCCATCGAAGGGCTGAGCCCCGCCATCGCCATCGAGCAAAAGGCGCTGGGCAAGAGCCCGCGCTCCACGGTGGGGACGGTCACTGAGATCGCGGACTACTTGAGGCTCTTGTACGCGCGCGTGGGCGTCCCTCATTGCCCGAAGTCCGGCAAGGTGCTGAAGGCCTACACCGTGCAAGAGATCGTCGACGCCACGGTCGAGCAGCCCGACGGTACGAAGCTCGCGATCTTGGCGCCGGTAGTGCGTGCGCGGAAGGGCGAGCTCAAGGCCGAGCTCGAACGCCTGCGCCGCGACGGGTTCGTGCGCGCGCGCGTCGACGGCGAACAAGTCGACTTGGGAGACGATCTCGAGCTCGACCGAAACAAGTCTCACGACCTCGACGTGGTCGTCGACCGCATCCAGGTCCGCGAAGGGATCAAGGGGCGCGTGACCGACTCGGTCGAGTTGGCCCTGAAGCTCGGGGATGGCACCGTGCTGATCGACTTGCTCGATGGCAGCGAACCACGCGTGATGAGCGAGAGGCTGGTCAGCTGGGAACATGGCATCACGCTGCCGCCGCTCGAGCCTCGCCTGTTCTCGTTCAACAGCCCGCATGGCGCTTGTCCGGAATGCGATGGCCTGGGCGTGCGCTCGCGCATCGACGCCGGCCGCGTCGTCCCCGATCCGGCGCGCACGCTGCGCGAGGGGGCCGTGGCCGCGTTCGGCCGCCGCGGCTCGGTCGCCACGGCCACCGAGGTCGACCGGGCCGTGAAAATGTTGGCGATCGACGCCGACATGCCCTTCGGCCAGCTCTCGCAAGAGCAGCGCGACGCACTCTTGTTCGGCGCGCCGAAGAAGCGCAAACAGCCTGCTTACGAGGGCATCATCCCGCGGCTCGAGCGACTGCTCGAAGGGTCGAGCAACGAAGAGGGCGAAGAGCATGAGCTCGACGACGGCGCAATTGGCCCGGAAGACCTGAGCCGGTTCCTCATCACGCAGACTTGTGAAGCGTGCCACGGCGTGCGGCTGCGACAGGAAGCGCTGGCGGTGAAGCTCGAGGGTCACAACATCGGCGAGCTGTGCCGGCTGCCGCTGCACAAGCTGCGGGCGTTCTTGGAGGAGCTGATGGCGCGCCGTTCGTTGCCCCCCCGCGACGCCGCAATCGCCGAGCCCCTGGTGCGCGCGATCCGTGAACGGCTCGGCTTCTTGATCGAGGTGGGCCTCGACTACCTTTCGCTCGATCGCGCCGCGCACACGCTGTCGGGTGGTGAGGGGCAGCGCATCCGCCTCGCCACGCAGATCGGAGCGTCTTTGGTCGGCGTTCTGTACGTACTCGACGAGCCCAGCGTGGGCTTGCACGCGCGGGACAACGAGCGCCTGCTCGAAGCGCTCAGGCGCCTAGTGGACAAGGGGAACAGCGTGCTCGTCGTCGAGCACGATCGCGACGCGATCATGGCTGCCGACCATATCGTCGATATGGGGCCCGGCGCCGGCAAGCTCGGCGGACGCATCGTGGCCGAGGGCACCCCTCAGGAGCTCATCGCCAACCCGGACTCCGTCACCGGACCCTACCTGTCGGGGGAGAAGCATCTGCCCATCCCGACGGAACGCACCAAGACCGGTGGCTCGAGCTTGACGGTCCGCGGCGCGCGCGCTCACAACCTACGCGACGTCACGGTCGAAATACCGCTCGGAACCATCACCGCGGTCACCGGGGTGAGCGGCTCGGGTAAGAGCAGCCTCATCGTCGACACGCTGCTCAGCGCGGCGCGCGCCCAGCTCTACGGAGCGACGGGTTCCGTCGGGCCCTGCGACGCGATCGAAGGGCTGGAGCACATCGACAAGGTCATCAGCATCGACCAGGCGCCGATCGGTCGCACTCCCCGCTCCAACCCCGCCACCTATACCGGCGTGTTCACGCATTTACGCGAGCTGTATTCGGGTCTGCCCGACGCCCGTGCGCGCGGCTACAAGCCAGGCCGCTTCTCGTTCAACGTCAAGGGCGGTCGCTGCGAGGCCTGTCAGGGCGACGGGGTGCTGCGCGTCGAGATGCACTTCTTGCCCGACGTCTACGTCGAGTGCGACGCTTGCCGCGGTAAGCGCTACAACCGCGAGACTCTCGAAATCCGCTACAAGGGCCTGTCCATCGCCGACGCGCTCGATCTCACGGTGGACGATGCCTACGGGCTATTCGAGTCGATTCCGCGCGTCGCGCAGCGACTCGGTGCGCTGCTTCAGGTCGGACTCGGGTACATCCAGCTGGGCCAACCCGCCACCACGCTGTCGGGCGGCGAGGCACAGCGCGTGAAACTCGCGAGTGAACTGTCGCGCAAGGCGACGGGCAAGACGCTGTACGTGCTCGACGAACCCACGACCGGTCTACACTTTTCGGACATCGAACTCTTGACTCGCGCGCTGTACGACCTGCGCGACGCGGGCAATTCGATCGTGCTCATCGAGCATAACCTGGATCTGATCGCCTGCGCGGACTGGGTCATCGACATGGGGCCCGACGGAGGCGAGCGAGGCGGTCGGGTGATCGCCAGCGGCACTCCCGAACGAGTCGCTGAAGTGCTCGAGAGCCACACCGGGCGCCACCTCAGCGCCGTGCTCGCGGAACATGGACCCGAAAGCTCGTGGCAGAGCGGGCACCGCTCGACGCCCGCACCGGAAACCGGGCGCAGCTCGCCAGGCACCCGGACCAAGCGATCCGCGGGCTCCGAGCGCCCCGACGCCAAGAACGACGCCTCCGGAACGAGCGCGGCCGAGCAGAGCTCGCGGCGGCGGCCGAAAACCGGCAAATCCAGGCGGTGACGCCGAATCAGGCAGGCGAGCTTGCGAGCTCAGGCAGCTCGCAAGCTAACCGTCAGCCGAAATCTTTCTCGACGCGTTCCTGGTCTTCTTTGCAACGAATGCACAGCGTCGTCTCGGGCCTGGCCTCGAGCCGCTTGATCGAAATCTCTTCCCCGCATTCGTCGCACTGACCGAAAGTGCCCTCTTGGATGCGCTCGAGCGCTTTGCCAATCTTGTCGAGGAACATCTTCTCGCGCCCGCGCAAGCGAAAGGTGAATGATTGCAGGTACTCGCTGGACGCCAGGTCCATCTCATCCGGAAGATCGTCGGCGTCGAGCGCCATGTCTTCACTCAGGGTTTGCTGAGCCCTTTGCAGGATGTCTTGCCGCTTGGCCTCGAGGAGATCTTGGAACTTCTTCAGCTGTGCCTTGTTCATGTCTAGCTCGATCGGTGCGTGGTGGTTGCTGGAGCCCCCGCCGCGCAAGGCCCAACAACATAAGGAGCGACTGGGGTGCCGTCAATCATCTCTGTAACCCATCGTTCCTTTGCGTGGGCCCAGCCCCGATCGCGCATTTTTGACTGCAAGAGCTTCCGTTCCGGGGCCCAACGCGCGGCGCGCCGAGCCTTGGTTCTGCCGCTATCGAAGGAATCTTCGCCTCTCTCCGAAAGATCCGCCTGGCCAACCTCAAGCTCGGTCAGCAAGCCGATAGTTCGGCTTTCAAACCTACAATCCCTCCCGATAGGCCCGCACCGCGTTGACGATGGCGTCAGCCATTTTTTGGCGGAAGTCTCCCGTGTTCAGTCGCACCTCCGCACGAGGGTTCGAGATGAACGACGCCTCGTACAGCACGGACGGCATCTGGGCACCCGCCAGCACGTAGAATCCAGCGCGCTTCACCCCTTGATCCCTGACTTCGGGGTAACGGCCACGCACGGAGGCCATCGCCGCGCGCTGCAGCAACTCCGCGAAGCGCAAGGATTCGCTGACGCTGCCGACGCCTAACACGCGACTCATCACGTTCGCCAGCTCCGCGGCGGCCGCCTGTGAGGCGGCGTTCTCGCGAGCTGCGATCTGTGCCGCCAGCGCGTCTCGCGATTCGTCCAAGATGAACGTCATGATGCCGGTGCTCTCGGCGTGTTCGCTGGCGTTGCAATGGATCGAAATGAAGAGATCTGCCTGGAACGCGTTGGCGCGCGCGGTGCGTTCCGGTAGCGCGACGAAATCGTCGGTGTCCCGCGTGAGCAACGTCGAGATGCCTAGCTCCCGCGCCAAGAGCGGTGCCGCTCGATGAGCAATGTCCAGCGTCACGTCCTTCTCCCGGAGCCCGGACGGACCGACGGCTCCGGGATCGTGGCCGCCGTGGCCTGGGTCCAACACCACGCGCTGGATGGAACGCCGACCGGCAGGAGGCGCCTCGCTCGGAGGCGACAGCGAGACGTCGACGATCAGTCGAAACGGCTCCGGCAAGTAAAAAATCCTATGGAAAACCGGTTGCTTCAGGTCGAGCACCAAGCGCGTTCCACGGCCCTGCTCGCCGAGCCTGACGCGCTCGACGAGACCGCCGACATCGTAGTTTGCGGGACCGCTGTAGCTCGCGCCCTGCACGTCCAGGTAGATGCGCGGTCCTCGCTGAGGTTCGGCTTCCAGCACGCCGACCTTGAACAAGACCGGATGCGTCATGAACACCACGATGCGCGCAGACTCTTTGGCGCCGTAGCGCTCGATGCGGGTGATCTGGGCCCGCTCGGCGACCGCTTGCTGGGGAAGGACGACCTGACTCGGTGGCTGCGAGGCGGAGGGAACTGCGTTGCCCGCACTGGCGACCGTCGGTGGCGCCGCACCTTTCGCGTCGAGCTCCGCGAGCACCGCGGGGCTCGGCTGATAGGCGCCAAGCAGGTCCAGCGCGAGCGACACCTTGCGCCCGCAAGCGCGATCCGGGTGTTGGCGCAGCGGGTAGAGCTCGCGGTAAGCACGCTCCGGCTCGTGGCGGATCTCGGCGTCCAACAGCGCGCGCCGCAGCTTCATCCGACACGCGCCGGGCCACTCCCTGGCTCCGGCGTCCCGCAACAGCTCGACCGCCTCGAGAGCGTCGGGCTGACGACCTTCGAGCCGCCAGATCCGTTCGCGAAGGTCACCGGCCCGCTCCAGCCAGGCGGCGCCGTCCGCCCCCTTCAGCGAGGCGCCACGTACTGCCCATTGGTCGGCGCGCGCGACGACTTCGGCCCGCCCCGGCAGCACCGCCCAAACGCCGTCCCGGGCCGGACCCGACGAAGCGGCCGGCGGAGGCCCCTCCCCGCGGGAGCAGCCAAGCGCCAGGCCGACGAGGCACACCGCGGTGCAGATCCAGCTGGGCAGCACCCTCATCTTGCTTCTTTCTCGCCTTCACTCCTTACCCCGCCAGCCCCTGACCCGTGAACTCCGAGGGGAAGATATTTTCGGGCCCACTGGCTCGAATGGCTGAGATTGCACTCTGACCGAAACGGGTGATAGCCTTCGAAAAAGGCCGCATGGCTGAGGACACTGAACATAAAGAGGAACCGGGCCCTCTGTCTGAAGAGGAAGTCGAAGCCCTGTCAGAGAAGTTCACCGCGTCGTGGGACGCGTCTGATTCCGCGCACGCTGCACGGGGCGGGATAGACGGCGTGCTTCCGACCGGGACCCCAGGCGGCCGTCCCAACCTCAAACGCACCATGCTGGGCATGCCGACTGCGCCCTTTTCCTTCGACCCGCCCCCCCCTGAAAACGCGGAGCCACCTCAAGTCGCGATCGACGAAGACACCTTACCGCGACAGAAGACCCTGGTCGGAATGGCCGCGCCGGACCCTCAGTTGGTCAAGCAGGTCGCCGAGTCGTTCGTCGTGCCGGGGTCCGAGGTCGCGATTCCACCGGCCGTCGAAGTGCCGCCACCAATACCGCTCGTCCAAGTTGCCTCGGGAGCCGCCCATGAATCCCAGCCCAGCGGAGAAGCTGCGCTGGGCACCGCTGCGAGCGCCGCGGACTCATCGGAGTTGGCGGTCGACGTGGAGTGGCCCGACGATGCGACTCCTGCACCCATCAGCCCGGCGGCGGTCAGCCCAACGCCGACCGCCGCCGTGCCTCCGCCCGAGAGCGCTGCTGTATCCAACGCCAGCGCTTCGCCACCACCAGCAACCGCCGGAGCAGGTGTATCACCACCGCTGGGACCCGTTCCCCAGGGACCGGGCCTGTTCGGTTGGGGTGACGCCCACACCGCACCTGTGAAGGCCACGCCTAAGCCCGCAGGCGTGGTCCCCACGGCGCCCCTGGGAACGGCCGCGCCGCTGCCTGCCGCAGCGCCCTCGGCTCCCGCGGCGACAGCAATTGCCGGAGCGACGACGGCGCCGCTAGGAACCACTGCGCCTCCCCCGGCCGCTACGACCACGACGGCGCCCCTGGGCACCACGATTCCGTTGCCCACCACTGCGCCGCTGGCGACCACTGCGCCGCTAGCAACCAGCACCGCGGCTCCTGCAGAGGCCGCCGCGTCACCGGGCAGGGTCACGGTCCGCATGGGCAGCGTGACCGCACCAGCGGCCGCGGAAGCGAAAGCAGCACCCGCGCCAGACCCCCAACCAGCGGCGGCAAAACCGGTGGAGTCTCACCCCGTGTTCCCGGAAGAGTCGACGCTCCCCACCGGGATGGCACCTGGCAAGCCTCCGCCATCGTCGCCGCTGCAAACGTACGCGCCCCCGGTGGCTCCGCCGCCCGCGTTGGGGTCGTCGCCGACGAACGAGAAAACGATCGTCATCGATGACACCTCGTCGCGCACTCCCGAAGACGAAGCGCAAGCCGTGGCCCAGCGCATGGCGCAACGCGCTGACACGTTGCCTCCCCAGCGACCGCGCGTCGAAATCGAAATCCCACCCGAGCTTCAGCGTAGGTCCGGCAGAACCGGGCTCTGGGTAGCAGCCGCGTTGTCGCTGCTGATCGGTGGAGGCGCGGTGTTCGCGCTCAGCGGCGGCGCCGACGTTCCGCCGCTGACCGCCGAGAAGAGCGCCGAGGTCAAGGCGGTGACGCCGGAACCCATCCCCGCACAGGCGCCTGCAACAGCCGCAGCTGGAGACGTGGCAACACCGGAAGCTGCCAGCGACGCAGCCGCGCCCGATGCAGCCACCTCCGGCACCACGTCCACGGAGGCGTCCGAGCCGCGCCCCAGCGCTGCGGTCGCGGTAAAACCGAACGCGGGCTCCACGCCCCTCAGCAAGCCCGTGACCACGGCCGCAAAGAAACCAACGACCACCGCCAAGCCGACCGCCCCGCCGAGCAAGACGACCAAGCCCAAGAAACCCACGAAACCGACCAGCAAGACGATCGTGCGGGATGCTCCTTTCTAACCTTCCCCCTGCCCCCCTGCGAATTGGCTCATGAAAGCGCTCCGTTCGTCGTTACTCGCTCTAGCCCTCGCCGCATTTTCTCCCTGCCTGGTGTCCAGCCCAGCGCTGGCGCAAGAAGACCCCACCATCGAAGCTGCGCGCGAGCGCTTCAAAGAAGGCGTCAGCTACTTCGACAACAAGGAGTTCGAGCGAGCTCGCCTCGCATTCGTGCAAGCGTACGCATTGAAGCCGCACCCGGCACTCTTGCTCAACCTCGCGCAGAGTGAACTCCGCTCGGGACACGAAGCGGAGGCGGCCACCCACTTCGCCCGCTATCTACGCGAACACGCCGAAGCGACCCCCGAGCAGCGACAAGCCGCCCGCGAGGGCCTCGATGCCGCCAAGCAGGCAGTCGGGGTCGTCACGTTGACGGTCGATCAGAGCGGAGCAGACGTACTCGTCGATGGCGCCAGCGTTGGACGATCCCCGCTCGACGATCCGCTCTACCTCACCCCAGGGGAGCACACCATCGTCGCGCAGAAGGGCAACGAAACAGCGCGCTCGACGGTCATGGTCGCGGCGGGCAGCTCTACCAGCGAGACGTTGAACATCAGCGCGAAGAAGCCGGCACCCGCGGCAGCAGCCAGTACCCCCGCGCCGCAAGAAGCTCTCGAGCAAGACGCAGCCCCCGAATCTTCCGACGCGGACGCTGACGCTGACGCTGGCGGTCCCCCGTGGGAAGTGAGCACTCCCGTCGCCATCATTGGCGCCGGTCTATCCGCGGCTGCCCTCGGCACGGGGGTCGTCTTTGCGGTGTCCGCCCGCAGCTACTACGACTCCGCGGACGAGATCGCTCGAGACATCGAGGCCGAGGCCGAGCAAGAGGGCCTGCCGTCGCGAGGCATCTGCACGCCCGATCCGGGCACGGTACCGGCCAACCCGGAGTCAGGGTTTCCGGGAGCCTGCAAGAAGTACCAAGACCGCGTCGACACGGCGGACAAGTACAAGACCTACGCCACCATCGGTTTCATCGCCGGCGGTGCGCTCGCCGCGGGTACCCTGGTATATGTGCTGGTTCCCGCGCTTTCGGGCGGGTCGTCGTCAGAAAGAGCCGATCGCGGCGTCAAGACTCGCCTGATCCCGATCGTCGGCCCGGAGCACCGGGGTCTAGTGCTCCAGGGCAGCTTCTGAGACCAGGGTAGCTCGCTTCGGCGCGATCGACCGCGCCACGTTCGAGCCAGCCGCGGAACGTGCTGCGCGGCACCGCGGCCGCCCGCGCGGCCGCGCTCTTGTTGCGCCCGTGGACTTCGTAGAGCTGGTGCGCTTCTGCGGGGGTGAGCACGGCAAGCTCGCGGCGCGGCCGCTTGGTCTGTACCAGCGCCAGATGCTCGGGCTCGATGCATTCGGACGGAGCGCGCAGCCCCGCGCGGTACAAGACGCCGCCGAGCTCGCGCACGTTTCCTGGCCACGAGTATTCGAGCAGCCTGTCGAGTGCGGCGTCGCTCACGACCTTCGGGCCCAGTTCCCCCTGCACGCGTTGTAAGAGCGCAGCGCACAACGCAGGAATGTCATCCTTGCGTTCTCTCAGTGGTGGCAACGTGATGACCAGTGTCGACAGCCGATGGTAAAGGTCGGCTCGGAAGCGTCCCACGCGCACGCGCTCGCTCAAGTCTGCCCAGCTCGCCGAGATCAAGCGGGCGTCGACCTGGCGCTGCCGCATACCGCCCAGCGGACGAATCTGCCCATCTTCCACCACGCGCAGCAGCCGTACCTGAACCGAGGGGGACAACTCTGCTACCTCGTCGAGGAACAGCGTGCCACGGTTGGCCTGCTCGAAGGCCCCAGCGCGGCTGCCCACGGCACCGGTAAAGGCGCCGCGCTCGTGACCGAACAACTCCGAATCTGCGAGCGCGTCTGGAAAAGCAGCCGCGTTCATGGGGACGTACGCCCCCCGGCGCCCACTCAACTGATGCAACGCTCGCGCGACCACGTCTTTACCGGTACCGGATTCACCCTGGATCAGTACAGGAGCCCGACAGCCAGCCGCCTTGCACACCTCCTCCGCCACGCGCCGGATCGCACTCGAGTCACCCACCAGGCCGGGCACACTCGGCGCTGCGACCCCGCGCTTCTTCGGCTCGGAGTCCCGAATCACGACGCTGGTTCGTCCGATCATGAACCCGCATCCGGCGCGGCCGAGCACGGCCTCTGTCACGCGCGCCCCGCCCACGAACAAACCGTTCTTCGATCCCAGATCTCTAATCACGAGTCCGTGCCCTTCGGCCGTGACACGACAGTGGGCGGCGCTGACCGTGCGATCGTCGACACGCACCGTGGCGCTGGTTCCGGACCCGATCGTCAGCGCCTTGCCTGGGCTCACGGCGACGCGGCGCGCGGCGTCGGGTGTCGCCAGCTCGAGCAGCCAGATCGTGCGAGGCGGCGCGCGATCGAGCTCCAGAGTCTCGCCCGAGGTATCGCCGCTGAGAGGAAGCTTGGGGGGGTCGTGCATCCTGATGGGCGAATCGGGCGGCGTTGGCCCCCAGTTGCTCGAAAGATCCTCCCTCATCTAGCGCCGACCCTGCGGCACCCAGAGAAAATTTGTCTCCCGATGCCTGCTGGCCGGTGCTAACAAGCGCCATGCATTGGCGTATCGTCCTTCGCACCTCCCTGAGCCTTCTCGGTCTCACCGTCTCTGCAGCCGGCCAGACCGAAGGAACAGCGCCTGCCGAAGATCCCAATGCAGCGCCCGTCGAAGCGGCTGCACCCGACACGCTTACAGCCCCACCCGATGCTGGGCCGCCTCCCGAGGGCGAGGCTGCAGCCCCCTCGGCCCCCGACGTTCCGCCGCCTGACGCTGAAGCCAACGGCGGCGTCGCACCCGCCGAGCGACCGCCTCCCGGCCCCCCCCCGGGTCCCGAGGCTGACGAAGAGCTCGAAGAGCCGGAGCTTCCGATGACCCCCCCCGCCCCCGACGGACTGGGCGGCCATTTCCTGCTCGGCGCCGCCGCTGCTTACCAGACGCCGCTTGGCAAGTTCGGCTCCGGCATGCGGCAGAGCTCCCAGGTAGACGGCGGGCTCTCCGTCACGGTCGACGCGGGGTTCGGCGTCAGCCGGCAGATCGTGATCGGGGCGTGGGGGCAATGGTTCCAGCTGCCGGACGGTTCCGAGTGCGGGAAATGCAGCGCGACCGGCTTCGCCGCGGGCCCCTTCGTTCGTTTCCATCTAGTCCAGGGCCTGCGCTTCGATCCGTGGCTCTCGTTCGGCGCGGGTTATCGCGACTTGAAGCTCGACCAGGGCAGCGAGGAACTCGCCTTCAAGGGCATCGACTGGGCACGCTTGCAGGTCGGTGGCGACTGGTACCCGGCCGCGAACTTCGGGTTCGGCCCGTTCCTCGAGGTCGTGTCCGGTGGTTACTTCGACCGCCCCGAGGTGGCTGGCGCCCTCAGAACCTACTGGCAATGGTCCGCCGGCATGCGCCTGGCGTTCGACGTGCCTGGCAAGCTGAAGTGAGCCGCTGAAGGGGCGCACCCGGGCCAACGGCGAGCGCCGCCCGAGCTCGGGCCGCTGGGCCGCTGGGCCGCTGGGCCGCCGACGAACGAGCCTCCGAGGCGCGCTGGCGCCCCGGAAGCATCGCCTAGACGCCGATCGTGATCCCGAGCGCCTGGCGCAAGCGCGAGTATTCCTCGCTGACGCTGAACACCAAGAGCTCTTTCATCTTATCGGCGGGCGCCATGTCACCGGGCAGCTGCAGCTCCGATCCGATGATCTTCTTCGCGATGTCCAGATCGCCACTGACCAGCAGGCCCGCGCGACAAGCGGTCAGCTCCACCGACTGGTTCCAGCGCTTGATGTTCGCCTTGGCTCCCGCCTCCAAGAACGCCTTGACGTAGTGGCGGAGCGCCTCCAGTTGCACCGGCTGCATGTGCTTGGCCAGCGCTTGCGCGGTGATGCGGATCTGCGCTGCCATGTCCGGGGGCATCGGTTGCTGCGGAGCCGCCAACATCACGCCGGCAAACAGCATGATGGTCAGCTCTGCCTGCGTCTGGAACAGGTTGCGGATGTAGTGCTCCATACGATAGCCGCACAGGTGCTTGCCGCAGATGAAGGCCAGCTCCTGAGGCTGGAAGCCCGAAAGCACGGTCTGCCCGGCCACCGAGGCGGGCGGGTACACCGGAGCTGCCTGGATCGATCCCGGCACGTCGTTGCGAACATAGAGCGTCGGCGGCGTGATGCCGAGCACCTGCGCCGTCCAACCGAAGGTCTTGGCGAAGGTGATGGTCGACGTCGCCGGATCCTGCCGGAAATTCTCCGGCAGCTGCTGGGGCTTCGTCTGACTGATCTTCGCCTGCAGCGCTGCCGGAGCGATCGCCTCGAAGATCTTCGACACGTGCTGGTCTTGGTCCTGATGGAACAAGAAGCGCCACAGATCGTTGCTCAGGCGCCCCTTGGGTTGGAGCATGCCCGACGGCTTGTAGTCCTCGAAGAACTGCAGCTCTTCGCCTTCGGCCTTCTTCAGGAAGGCCATGGCCGCCGCTTGCAACCAGGCCTCGTCGTAGGCCTGCTTGTGCAGGTACAGCCGATACAAGGCGCGGTAAGGTTCGATGGTCAACGGGTCGGCGCGCAGCAGCTGCCGTTGCTCGACGATGGCGTCGTCCCAACGCTCCGAGATCTCGTAGAGCTCGCCCAAGATCTGCCGCTCGAGCGTGGACTCGGGCTTGATCGTGGCTGCCATCTTGAAGGCTTCGATGGCTTCGTTCTGCTGCTCCAAGCGATCTCGATAGATGAGACCGAGCTGGTGCCACAGCGTGTGCTCGAGGTCGGTGTTCCCCTTCCCCGAGATGCGGTGCAACATCTTGCGGTAGCTGCGCTCGAGCTGCTTCCAGTTCTTCTGCGACGTGAGGATCTTGTTGATACGCTCGAACGCCTCCAGATAGTCCGGGTTCAGATCGAGAGCTTCGTTGAACAGCTCGACGGCTCGATCGGGGTCCTCGAGCTTGTCGCGGTACAGCTGAGCTTGGGT
>JAICQQ010000068.1 GCA_025937785.1 Polyangiaceae bacterium | reverse complement strand
CACTCGAGTTGCACAGGTCGGCGAAGGGAAAAACGTGCTCGTGGGTCGCGTCGTGTTCTGGGATTCGCTTGGAGGCTATATGTAAGTGAAAAACCGGTCATTCCCCATTAATGTTCGTATTCCTGTTCGTCTTTGGCAACGCCCGCGCCGGCGCTCAAGGGACGGTGTCGAGTCCCCGCGCCACCCCCTCAACGCCGAGCGAGGCAAGTGAACAATGGCTGCAAAGCCCGCGGGATCTCGGCTAGCGCAACACAGAAAATCGAGAAGTCACACCGTGCGCAGGTGAATGCGCCGCCCGTCGCTGGCGCGGTGGTGCAGCGCTGGTGTGCTCAGGGACAGGGGGCTCGGGGCGTCGTGCTCCGAGGCGGACTCGCTCACGTCGCCCACCAGATCGTAGTCCGTGGCGTCCGTAATACGTGCGGCCCTGAACTCGCCTGGGCGCACCTCGTCTCCGGAAAGGATCACGCTGCCATCGATCTCTGGCGCCTGGCCCGGGTGCCTGCCGACCATGAGCAGGGGATTCTCGTCGCTCGGGCCTTCCACCAACACCTGCAGTGTCTTGCCGATCAACGCGCGATTTTTCTGGCGGCTGATCTTGCGCTGCAAGCTCATGAGCTTGCGCAGGCGATCGCTTGCGATCTTCTTTTTGACCTTGTCCGCGAGCTGATACGCAGCCGAAGCTTCCTCGTCGGAGTAGCGGAACACACCCACGCGGTCGAACTCGGCCCAGCGCACGAAGTCGCACAGTTCCTCGAACTCCGCGTCACTTTCGCCAGGGTGCCCGACGATGAAGGCTGTCCGAAATACCAGATCGGGCACGCGCGTGCGCAGCCGCTCGACCAGCTTGCGCAGGCGATCGCCGCCGTGACCTCGCCGCATTCGCTTCAGCATGCCGGTGGCTGCATGTTGCAACGGCATGTCGACGTAGGGAACGACCACGGGGTGCTCGGCCAAGAGCTCGATCAAGGCGTCGTCCAGAGTCTCGGGGTACAAATAGAACAACCGCACCCAACGAATGCCGCGCACGTCGGCGACGCGGGCGACCAGACCCGCCAGGTCGGGTTTGTCGCTGCGATCGCGGCCGTAGGCGACGGTATCTTGGGAGACCAGATTGACCTCCTTGACGCCCGCTGCGGCGAGGCGTTCGACCTCGCGCACCACGTCGTCGACGGAGCGCGAGCGCTGCTTGCCACGCAGGGTGGGGATGATGCAGAACGCGCAACTGCGATTGCAGCCCTCGGCGATTTTGACGTAGGCGCTCGCACCGCGCGTACTCACCGTCCGCGGATCGTTGCTCTCGATGACCCAGTTCGCGGGGTGCCCCACCAGCATGCGCTCGGCCTTACCGCGCAAGACCCCCTCCAGCTTGAGCATGTCGCTCGACCCGAGAAAATGATCGACCTCGGGCATGCCTTGCGCGAGCTCTTCGGGGTGGGCCTGACTCAGGCAGCCGGTCACCACCAACTTCGAGCAGCGCGCCGACTCCTTCAGCCCGGCGAGACTCAGAATCGTGTCGATCGACTCTTTCTTGGCGGCGTCGATGAAACCGCAGGTATTCACGACGATGACTCGGGCGTCCTCTGGAGCGTCGACGCGCGTGAAGCCCGCGCGCTCGGCGACGCCCAACATGACCTCGCTGTCGACCCGGTTCTTGGGGCAACCCAGGCTAACGAAGTGAATCGTTTTGTCGTCTTCCGTCATCCGATCCGACGTCTCAGCCGTGCATCAGCTGCATGAAGCGATTGAACAGGTACAGTGAATCGTGAGGGCCGGCCGCTGCTTCGGGATGGTACTGAACGCTGAACGCCTTGGCGTCTGGCACCTCCAGCCCTTCGCTGGTGCCGTCGTTCAGATGAAGATGCGTGGTCTTTGCTCGCGAGCCGATGGATGCGACGTCGACGCAGAACCCGTGGTTCTGGGTGGTGATTTCAATCCTGCTGGTGGTCAGATCTTTGACCGGTTGATTCAAGCCGCGGTGGCCGAACTTGAGCTTGTAGGTGTTCGCGCCGAGCGCGCGGGCGAGCAGCTGATGGCCCAGGCAAATCCCGAAGATGGGTCGCTTGCCGAGGAGTTCGGCGATGGTCTTGACCGCGTAGTCGAGCGGCGCGGGATCACCGGGACCGTTGGACAGGAAGATGCCGTCCGGGCTCAGCTTCTCGATCTCGAGGGCGCTCAGAGTAGCCGGCACGCGTGTGACGCGACAGCCGCTCTGCACCAAGAGGCGCATGATGCTGCGTTTGGCACCGAAATCCAAAGCGACCACGTGGGGCCGCGCCGCTGGAGCGTCGGCACCGTTGCCAGCGGTGATGAAGGGGTTCCATTCGGCGTAGCCTTGCTCGAACGCCTCTGGCTTCACCGGGGTGACCTGGCGGACGAGGTCCAGGCCTTCCATGGACGGCACGCTCTTGGCGCGGTCCACGAGTGCGCTCGGGTCACCGGTGCCGATGCAGGCGTTCTGCGAACCCTTGTCGCGTAGGTATCGAGTCAAGCGGCGCGTGTCGACGCCCGCGATGGCGACGATGCCGTGCTGCTCGAGGTACTTGGCCAAGGAGATTTCGGAGCGCCAGTTGGAGACCACTGGGCTCGGATCGCGGAACACGAAGCCGGCAACCTGCGGCTTGCCATCGAACGACTCGGGATCTTCGGTATTGACCCCGGTGTTGCCGATGTGCGGAGCGGTCATGGTGACGATCTGGCCCCGGTACGAAGGATCGGTGAGGACCTCTTGGTAACCGGTCATGCCTGTCGTGAATACGGCTTCGCCGAGCGCATGGCCCGACGCCCCCAGCGCAAATCCGGGAAACAAGGTGCCGTCGGCGAGTGCCAAGTGAGCGGGGACGGTCATGATGGCTCAGCTCTTTAGACCATCGAAGGCAATGGCGCCATCCGCCATGGTCAAAAGCACACGGCCTTTCAGAGTGCGCTCCAGAAACGGCGTGTTCCGGCTCTTGCTCGCCAAGGCCTCGGTCTTCGGGACCCAGGTCGCCTCCGGCGACACCAGCACGACCTCGGCCAGCGCCCCCTCGCGCAAGCTGGGCGGCGTGAGCCCGGCGATCCGGGCAGGCGCGGTGCTGAGCGCGTCGATCAGGCGCGGCAGCTTCAGCGGCGAACGCGAGCAGAGCTCGAGCAAGAGCCCGAAGCACAGCTCGAGCCCCATCATCCCCGGCGAGGCTTCTTCGAACTCACAGTCTTTCTCCAAGGAAGAATGCGGGGCGTGGTCGGTGGCGATGGCGTCGATGGTGCCGTCGGCCAGGGCATTCTGCAGCGCTTCGATGTCACTCTCTTCGCGGAGCGGCGGGTTCACCTTGCAGGCCGTCTCGTAGCCGATCACGGCTGCGTCGGTGAGCAGCAGGTGGTGCGGCGTGACCTCGCACGTTACTGGCAGCCCGCGCGACTTGGCTTCGCGTACGATGCGCGCCGCCCCTGCGGTAGAGATGTGGGCCGCGTGGTAACGTGCCTTGACGTACTCTGCGAGCAGCACGTCGCGCGCGATGATGATGTCCTCGGCGACCCGGGGCCAGCCGCGCAGGCCGAGCCGCGCCGACGTCGCGCCTTCGTTCATCTGCGCGCCGAGCGTCAGATCGTGATCCTCGGCGTGCTGAATCACCGGCAGGTCGAAGTTCTTGGCATACTCGAGCGCGCGGCGCATGACCGCGCTCGACATCACGCACACGCCGTCGTCGCTGACGGCGACCGCGCCGGCAGCGCGCAGTTCGGCCATTTCGGTCAGTTCTTGCCCTGCCTGGCCGCGCGTAATGGCTGCGATCGGGTGCAAGCGGGTGCCCCCAACCTCGGCGGCGCGGCGCAGCATCATCTCGGTGACGGCGCGCGTGTCGTTCACCGGTTTGGTGTTGGGCATCACGCAGATGTGAGCGTATCCGCCGCGAGCCGCCGCCTCGAGGCCGCTCGCGATGTCCTCTTTGTATTCGTAGCCCGGCTCGCGCAGGTGGGCGTGCAGATCCACGAACGCCGGCAAGAGCCAGCGGCCCGCTCCGTCGACGACCTTCGCGGCGGCCAGGCCTTCGAAGGAGCTGGCGGCTCCGCGCCCCGAGCGCGTGATGACGCCTTTTTCGATCACGACGTCGACCTCGGCATCGAGCCCGAGGTGCGGATCGATGGCACGTACGTTCTTGAACACCAGGGGGGGACCGGAGGGGCTAGGCATGGGCGGCGCGGTGATACCACGACGCTCGCGCCGTCGCCCATCGTGTCGAAATGAAGTTTGGCTCACGGGCCGATGCTGGAAAGCTCGCCCGTGGCGCTTCGCTGGGCGAGGAGGCCGCGTGCTTTCCGGGGCAGCCAATTCCCGAGGCTTCGTGTAAGGTCAGCGAAAACAGACGTTATGGCCGACAACAGCAGTACGCCGAACAAAGGGCCAAAGCGCAAGCAACGAGGGCAAAAGCGTCCCTCCGCATCGCACCGCGTGGCCGCTGTTCAGACAGAAGCCAGCTCGGAGGCACCGGGCACTATCACGGACCCCGAAGCGGCGCCGGCCGCTATGGCGGACTCGAGCCCGGTGAGCGACGCCAGCGAGCGCCCGCCGGCAGAAGCGACCTCGAGTCCTGCGGCGACGCCGAGTGAGGAGCCGCCGGCTCAGGAGCCGCCGCCGAATCCGCGTGCTTCCCACTTGCCGGTGCCTCCGTCGCATCCGGCCCACGCGGCCCCGACACGCGAGACCGACAGCGCGCCCCGCGCGAGCGCCGTGCCGCCACGCCCGTCGGCGTCGGTTCCGCCGCGCCCGTCGGCGCTGCCGCGCCCGCCAACTCCATCGGGGTTGCATTCGAAGCCGGCCGAAGCCGCCACGCCCTCGCGTCCGCCAGCCTCGCGTCCACCAGTGCCCGGGTCGCGGCCACCGGTGGGCTTGCCCAAACCGCCGTCGCCGTCGAGAGCACCAGCGCCCCCCCCGCGCCCGCCGACGCGCAGCGCTCCCGCACGACCGGCACCCGCGATCCCGGTGCCGCCGCATGCCGCCGCGTCGCAGGCGGCGCCCCCGCGCCCCAGTCGTCCGGTGCCCTCGCGTCCGCCGCGACCTCCGTCGCCGCGCGATCGTCCTTCGCACCCGCCTCCGGAACCGGAGCTGCTGGAAGCCGACGACGATCTGCTGGTCCCCGACGAGGAAGACGAAAAAGCGGCGGCAGCGCTGCTTCAGGCCGTAGAGGCCACGCCCGTGGCACCGGCTGTTGCGGTGGCACCCGCGCCCGCTCCACCACCGCTGCCGGCCCACCCACTGCCCGCGCCGCCGTTGCGTTCGGCGCCGACAGTGGGCGCCGCGCAGCACGACAAGGCGAGCGCGACACGCACGCCGCTGCCGCCGAGGTCCCGCGAACGCGCTGCCGCCCCGGCCGCGGAGCAGGTCGACTGGAAGCCCGAGCCTGCCCCCGACGCGCTCGGCGCTGAGCAGGCGGCGGCGGAGCTCGTGGAGCAGTGCGAAGCGCAGATCGCGCGCACCTCGGAGGCCGCGCGCAAAGGGCGGTTGCATTACGAATGCGCGCGCCTGCTCGAGAACCCGCTGTCCGATCTCAAGCGAGCGGCCGACCACTACCTGCGCGCCCGCGAGCTCTTGCCCGAGCACCTGCCCTCGATCCGCGGGGCGCGTCGCGTGCTCGTGAGCCAAGGCAAAGCAAAGATGGCCTTGCCGCTGTTCGACGCCGAGGTGCGCTTGCTGAAGAACCCCAAGCGCAAGGCGGTGGTGCTGTACGAAAAGGGACTCTTGCTCGAAGACCACATGGTGCAGAAGAAGGAAGCGCGCGAGGCGTTCCTGGCTGCGCTCGAATTCGACGAGCAGAACCCAACGCTGCTCAAGGCCGTGCAGCGCAACCAGCTGCACACCGCGCAGTGGGACGCCGTCGAAAAGACGCTCGAGCGCACCGCACACGCCGTGCGCGCCGATAGCCGGCACCGTGCTGCGGTGATCGCCGAGCGCGCTCGCTTGGTCGAGAGCCGCCGTCACGAGCGCGAGGTCGCTACCGAGCTCTATCAAACCGCGTTCGAGGTCGATCCGCGGGCGCCCCTGGCGCTCAGCGCGCTCAAGCGATTGCACCACTCGCACAAGCGCTACAAGGACCTGATCGCGGTGCTGGAGAAAGAGGTCGACCTCGTCAACGACCAAACCGCGCGCGCGATGGCGCTCTACCGCGTCGCCAGAACCTACGTGGACGCCCTGGGCGACCTCGATCGGGGCATCGACGCGCTCGAACGCGCCGCGCGTGAGTTGCCGAATGACAGCGTGGTCTTGGGGGAGCTCGCGGTGCAGTACGAACGCGCCGCACGCTACGAAGCCTTGGCGGGCGTCCTCGAACGCCTGGCAGAGCTCGGTGCTTCGACCTTCGACAAGGTGGTGTACTTCCACCGCATCGGGCAGATCCACGAAGAGCACCTGAATCGCCCGGACTACGCCGTGGGTTGGTACGAACGCACGCTCGAGCTCGACCCGGGCTTCATGCCGGCGCTCGCCGCGCTGCGTGCGCTCTACGAGAAGCAAGGGAGCTGGGCGGCGCTGGTCAAGATGGGGGTTTCCGAAGCCGAAGCGACGCTGGACGTGGAACGGCGTGCCGCGGCGTTCGCGCGGGTCGCGGAGATCGTCGAACGGCACCTGGGCGACAAGCCGCAAGCCATCGAAGCCCACAAGCGCGCGCTCGGAGCCCGACCCGGGTACCCCACCTCGTTCAAGGCACTGGTGCGGCTTTATTCGGACGCTCGCATGTTCCACGAGCTGTGCGAGCTCTACGAGCGCGCCGTCGATCAGGCGGACGATCACGACACGAAGATTACGTATCTGTTCAAGATCGGGCGCCTACAAGAAGATGCTCTGGCGGAGCCGGGGCACGCCGTGACCGCGTACCGCCGCATCCTCGAGCTGGTGCGCGATCACTTCGAGGCGATCCACGCCTGGCAGCGCGCTGCCGAACGCGGCAATCGCTACGACGAGCTGGTCGAGGCGCTCGAATTCGAAGCCCAGATCGTGCCCGACAAGCCGCGCCAGGTGGCGCTGTTGCAGCGCGCTGCCGACGTGATGGACGAGCGGCTCGGCGATGCCGAGGGTTCGCTGAACAAGCTCAGGGCCGTCTTGAAGCTCGAGCCCCACTACGCGCCTGCGCTGAGGGCGATGGCCGACCTGCTGCAGCGGCAAGGCCGCTGGGAGGACCTGCTCGAAACCTACCGATCCGAGCTCAGGGCGACCGCCAAGGGGCCGGCGCGCGCGGCGTTGCTATGCAAAATGGGGGAGCTCAGCGACCAGAAGCTCGGGCGTCCGCCCGAGGCGGTGCGCTACTATCGCGAGGCGTTCGAGATCGATCCCACGAACCTCGCTGTGCGCGAGGCGCTGCGCATCCGGCTCAGAGAGGCAGAACAATGGGAAGAGCTGGTCAAGCTCTTGCGCCTCGAGCTGGGCGAAGCCCGTGACGTCGAACGTCGAGCACGGCTCGCGTACCTGGTGGGCGAGACCTACGAGAACAGGCTGCAGAATCCGGAGCAGGCGCTGATCGCGTACGAGGACGCGTTGAGCGCTCAGCCCTCGTTTCGCCCGGCGCTCGACGGCAAGCTACGCTTGCTCTCCGAGAAGCGCGATTTCAAGCGGCTGGTCGAAGAGCTCGTGCGCGAGACCAAGACCGCCCCCGATCCGGCATTACAGATCGACGCGTACCTGCGCATGGGCGAAGTCTGGCGAGACGAGCTGGGCAACCCGGGGCAGGCCATTGACAGCTATCGCGCCGTGCTCGATCGCGATCCGGGCCATTTGGGGGCGCTCTTGGCACTCGAGAGCTTGTACGCTGCCGGAGGCGACCAGGAAGGCCTGAAGAAGGTCTACACGGCGCAAGCGAGCGTGCTCGGAGACGTACAGGCACGCGTCGCCGTGCTGCGTGAGTTCACCCGGCTCGGCACCAAGTCCGAGGCCGATAAGGCCGCGGCCAAGCAGAGCTATTTTTCGATCCTGCAACTCGCACCCACGGACGTTACCGCTCTGAGTGAGCTGGAGGGCATCGCGCTGGAAGAGAAGGATCGCCAGCTCTTGGCCCACGTCGACGCCAAGCTCGGTTCGGTCGCGGAAGAGACCAGCCTCGTTTCCGCGCATCAGACGCGTCTCGCCGAAGCCCTCGAGGCGTCGGGCGACCCGACCGCGATCGAGATCTACCGCGCCGCGCTCGGCTCCGAACCCGACAACATCGCGGCGGCGCGAGGTCTCTCGCGCATCGCCCAGCGCAGCGAGGACCCGGCGCTGATCGAGGAGGCTGCCGAAAACGAGGCAAAAATCGGGCTCGATGGTCGTCGCGCGGCTCGCCTCTTGGTCCGCAGCGCCGAGCTCAGGATGCACCTGCACGACGACGTGCCGGGCGCGACCAAGGTGCTCGAACGCGCCTTGGATCTGTTCCCCGACTACGAGATGGCGGCTCGGAGGCTGCGCGATCTGATGTTGGCGGGCGGCAAGCTCGACGAGTTGATCCAGAACCTGACGCACGCGGCCCAGAACACGAAGGACAAACAGCGCAGCGCCGCGTTGTGGATCCACGTAGCGGAGCTCCTGGCGGACAAGAAGCACGACGCGGCCGGAGGCATCGCCGCTCTGACCAGGATCACCCGTGACCAGCCGAACCACCAGCAGGCACTCGGCAGGCTCGGCGACTTGTACGTGCGCGACGGGCAGTGGAACCTGGCGGTGGAGACGCTGAGCAAGCTGCTGGCGCTCCAGCCGGGCGAGACCGAGGTGGTCAGGATCCACCTGGAGCTGGCGGCGGTCTACGACGAGCGCCTGAAGGAACCGGAGAAAGCCATCCGCTCCCTCGAGCACGTGCTCGATCTGCAACCGAGTCACCGGGAAGCGCTGAAGCGTTTGCTCGACGTGCAGATCGCCGCGGGCAAAACGGGCCCCGCTGCCGACACTGCGGCGCGGTTGGTGCGGGCCTCGGCTGATCGCGACGAGCGCGCTGAAGCGCTGGGGCGCCTCGCCAAGCTGGAAGAGGCCCGCGGCAAGACGCCTGAAGCGCTCGACGCCTTCGAGCAGGCCGTGGCGCTCGGGGGTGCGAGCACCGAAGCCGCCACCCGCATGCGCGCCTTCGTCCAGAAGCAGGCGACCCCGCCGTGGACCCGGTACGCCGGCGCGCTCGCGAAATACGTCGATGAGGCAGGGGTGCCTCAAGAACGGCTGGGTTCGACGTACGCCGAGCTCGGGCGCGTGCAGAGCCAGGCCCTCAAGCAAATCCCCCAGGCGATCGCCACGCTCGAACGTGGACTCTCGGCGAACCCCGCGTCCGTCGAGATGCGCCGCGAGCTCGCGCGTTGCTTCCACAAGAGTGGGGACCTGGGGCGAGCCCTGGCGGAAACGCGACGCGTGCTGGATGCCGACGTGATGCGCGCCGAGACCTGGCGCGATCTGATTGCGGTGCTGCAAGGCCTCGAGCGCGGGCCCGAAGCGAACGTCGCTATCGGCGGACTGGTCGCACTCGGCGCCGCCAACGACAATGAAGCGACGAACCACCGCGCGCGGCAGGCGCGAGCTGCTTTGGTGCACGCTGGGTCCATGGATCTCGAGGCCATGATTTCCATCGACGCCCTGGGCGGCATCGATGCGCGCTGTGAGCTCTTGCTGACCCTCACGGACAGCCTGGGCAAGCTGCATCCGCCGGAGCTCGAACGTTACTCGCTCAGCTCGCGTGACAAGCTCGGAGCGCGCTCCAGTCACCCGTTGCGCATGATCGCCGATCGCGTGGCGGCGGCGTTTGCCCTGGGCGAATTCGAGCTTTACGTGCACCGGGCCCACTCGGGCCTACCGGAGGTCGAATTCAGCGATCCGGTGGCGATCTTGGTGCCCGAGTACATCGGCAACCTCACCGAGCCGCAGCAGGTGTTCATGCTCGGACGTGTGATGGCCAACATCGCTCGCCGGCTGCACGCGGTCGACAAGCTGCCGCCGCAAGCGCTGGAAATCCTGCTGGCAGCCGCCGCTCGGACCGCCGATCCCAACTTCGGCAGGGGGCTCGCCGACGAAGAGTACATGCAGAGCATGGCCAAGCGGGTGTACAAGTCATTCCCCTGGCTGGGGCGCGGTCGCATGGAGGAGGCGGCGGCGCTCTATCTGGGCGCGAAGCTGCCCGACATCAACGAATGGGTGCGGAAGGTGCGGCTGACGGCGGCGCGCGCGGCGCTGCTCTTGGCCGACGACCTGCCCGGTCCGGTTGACCTGGTGCGGCGTACGGAAGCCGACCTCTCGGGAGCGACCGGTGAGCAACTCAATCATGGCGTCCGGCTGGTGCACGATCTCATGCGCTTCTGGGTCAGCGATCCAGCGTTCACGCTCAGGCGCCGGCTCGGGCTCTTGTGACCCGCGCTGCTCTGAACGGGTGACGCCCGGCTCGGCTTTCGGCTATGCTCGCGGGTATGGACGTGCTCGAGAGTGCTGGGGGTGGCTACGGGCCTCCACCCGGCGGTGGGGGCGGCTATCCTCCAGGTGGCGGCGGGTACCCCCCGGGCGGCGGTGGCGGTGGCTACGTGCCGCCGGGCGGCTACCCACCACCTCCGGGTGGCCCTCCGGGCTACGGTGCACCACAGCCGTATCCGTCCCCGGGGAACTATCTGGCAGCGCCGGGCGCGCCCTATGGCATCGAGCCGCGTTCGGGCTTGCCCTATTCGGACAAGCAGAAGCTGGCTGCCGGCTTGCTCCAGTTTCTGTTGCCCGGACTCGGGCGTATCTACGCGGGCCACACTGGCATCGGCATTGCCCAGCTGGTGACCGCCTTTTTCTGCGTGGGCGGTATCTGGGCCGTCATCGACGCAGTCATGATCTTGTCGGGGAAGGTCCCCGATGCCGAGGGCAGGCCGCTCCGTGATTGAAGGCCTGCGCGAGCCACAAAATGCCAGCGAGTGGTACTTCGCGACCAAACTCGCTTGCAAACGTCCAGGCTCTTGATTACATCCACCAGCCAATCCCGGTACCCGGGAACAGAGACTCAAAAACGCTGAAGTGGCGGAATTGGCAGACGCGCGTGGTTCAGGTCCACGTGCCCGCAAGGGCGTGGGGGTTCAAGTCCCTCCTTCAGCACCCTGCTCTCTGAGCGTCGAGCGTGGGGGCTGACGGCGTAGCTCGAGAGGGGGCACGCGTGTCGACGGACGCGCACCCCTCGGAGTCCTGAGCTTGGCCGTGCCGTGACGTGCGGTCAGCGCGGGCGCGGGGCTCGCGACGGAACGGGCAGGGGCGGTGGCGTGCTCTTGCTTGCACCCGGCAATGGGGGCGGGCGCCGGCTCTGACCCGGCGGCGCGGGCGCGCCCGAGCCCCGCGAGGGGTTGGCCTGTTCGGCGCGGTGGCGCTCCTCGAACAGAACCACCTTGATCAGCGAGGCCACGTCGGCATCGCGAATCACCGGATCGGTGATGTCGATGCTGGGATCCAAAAGCTCGATCAGCGCGAGCATCGCCGTCGTCAGGTGACCCTCGTTGGGGAAAGAGTCGCGGATGCACTCTTCGCGTTCTTCGTCGCTGCTCAACTGGAACAACTCGGAGTACATGGATTCCATGCTGAGCAAGATGCCGGTCGGCAGCTTGTCGTGCTTCGGAGGCAGCCGATCGAGCGCGACGAGTTTGTCGGCCACGCGCTTGCGCGCCTCTTCCTCTTGCGGCGAGCGCGCCTCGTCGAACAGCAGATCGTCGGCCTGGATGGCGACCTCTTTCGGCTCGTCGAGCACCGGCGGCGGCTCCTCGGGCTTGGCGACCGGCGGCGCCGGCGGTGCCGCAGGCGGCTTGGGAGGAGCAGCGGGCTGCGGCTTCAGCGCGGACACCGGGCCCGCCACCGTCTTCTTGCGGCCACGATGCTTGTTGTTCTTGCTCGAGCTCGGTGCAGAAGCTTCGGCGGTGCTCGTGCTCGAGGTCTTCTCGCGCGGGGCGCCGCCACCGAGCAGGTCGGCCGGCTTCGCGACCTTCTCGATGACCACGGTGTCCCACACCGTTTCGAGGGCCAGATGCCCGAGCAGCGCAGACAAGGGGACGGCATCGACGAGCGATGCTTCGTCGAATACAGAGCGCTTGCGGCCCATCTTCAACGCTTCCACGACCAGGCTCTCGAGGTCTTCGCGCGGCAAGCGCTTGGCGATTTCTTCGAAGGTGATGCCGTCGGCAATTTCTTGCAGCGTGATGAGCTCTTCGTCCAAGGCGGTCTCGAGCATGAACTGCACGCGCTTGATCGCCTGATCCGAATCTGACACGCTCGCCCAGAACTCGTCCTCGGTCAGGAAGGTCCAGAGTCTGCCATGCTCCAGGTGCGCGACGCGCGCGTCGGGGGGAAACAGGTCGAGCACGGCGCTTGCATCGCAGATCCCCTCTTCCAAAGCGATGCGAAGGTCTTCGGCAGCAGAGTTGGTCGACTTCTTACGGGCAATACGCTCGTGGACGCCGGCCGCCTCGACCAAGATCTTCGCACGCAACTCGGGGGCGCCGTCGAGGCTCTCCATGATTTCTGCAGGGGAGAAGAACTCGACGAAATCTTCGGCGGTGCGGAACCCTTCTTGCAGGGTGTGCACCATCACCCGCGCGAGCCAGCGTTCAGAGGGCGAACTCAGCTCGGAAACGAAGTCGGCAGCTTTGGACATGGGGACTCATCCTACGCATCCTGGGGTCACTCATGGGATCCAATCGTGACCGTCTCGACAGAAGTTCTTTTGGTCCTAGTGAAACTTTGAAGTCCGACGCTGAGTTACGGATGGCTGGCGGGTCGCAGCTCTGCTAATCAGTTCAGTGGAATGCCGCAAATGCGAGACTCTCTTGAGCATTTTAGCGAGCCGGTGGCTCGCTGGTTCAAGCGCGCGCTCGGTCAGCCCACGCGAGCGCAGGAGCTCAGCTGGCCCCTGATTGCGGGAGGGCGTTCGACGCTGCTCCTCGCTCCCACGGGTTCGGGCAAGACGCTCGCGGCCTTCTTGGCGGCGCTCGATCGCATGATGTTCCGCCGCGCCAGCTCCACGCGCGGCGTGCGCGTGCTCTACATCTCGCCGCTGAAGGCGCTCGGCTCCGACGTAGAGAAGAACCTGCAGGTTCCCGTGGCCGGCATCAGCGAGCAGGCGCGTGTTGGCGGCGTGCCGTTCCATGTCCCATCGGTCGGGATGCGAACGGGGGACACGCCCCGGAAAGAGCGGGTACGGCTGAAGCGCGAACCGCCGGAGATCCTGATCACGACGCCTGAGTCACTCTACTTGATGTTGACCTCCGAGGCGCGCGAAGCGCTGCGTTCGGTGGAGACGGTGATCGTCGACGAAATCCATTCACTCGTTCCCACCAAACGCGGGACCCATCTGGTGCTTTCGCTCGAGCGGCTCGAGCGGCTGCGCGCCGCGCCCGATGTCAGCGCTGAGCACGGCCCGCGCTCATTGCAGCGCATCGGCCTGTCGGCGACCCAGACGCCGCTCACCGAGGTGGCAGCGTTCCTGGGCGGTGCCGAGGGAGCAGGGGCAGCGCGCACGCCGCGTCCGGTCAGTATCGTCGACGCGGGGCGCAGTAAGTCGCTGGTACTCTCCGTCGAGCTGCCCTGGGCAGGCCGCGCGCCGGCACCCGCAGCCGACGGCAGCAAGGCAGCTCCGGCAGCGAGCGCTTGGGAGGCGATCCACCCGCGGCTGGTAGAGCTGGTACGCGAGCACCGCTCGACGATGATCTTCGTCAACAACCGCGGGCTCACGGAGCGTCTGGCGGGGGCGTTGAATGATCTCGCCGGCGAGGAGATCTGCCTGGCCCATCACGGATCGATCTCGAAAGAACGGCGTCGCTCGATCGAAGAGCAACTCAAACGCGGTGAGCTCCGCGCGGTCGTGGCTACGTCGTCCCTCGAGCTCGGCATCGACGTGGGTGCCGTCGATCTGGTGATTCAAATCGAGGCGCCGCCTTCGGTGAGCTCGGCGCTCCAGCGCGTCGGACGCTCGGGGCACCAGGTCGGGCTCGCCTCGAAGGGCGTGGTCTTCCCCAAACACAAGGGGGACTTGCTGACGTGCGCGTGCTCGGTGGCGCGCATGCATTTGGGCGCGGTCGAAAGCAGCTACTATCCTCGAAACCCGCTCGACGTGCTGGCTCAGCAGATCGTGGCCATGTGTGCGGTCGAGCGCTTCGAGGTGGCGGACCTGTTCGACATGGTTCAGCGGGCGGCTCCCTACGCCGAGCTGACGCGGGCGGCCTTCGACGGGGTGCTCGACATGCTCACCGGTCGTTACCCGTCCGACGAGTTCGCCGGGCTCAGGCCCCGCCTCACGTGGGATCGAGCGGCAGACACCCTGCGCGCACGTCAGGGGGCGCAAAAGGTAGCCGTGCTGAGCGGTGGTACCATCCCCGATCGCGGTTTGTTCGGTGTCTTCGTGCGGGCGGAGCCACCGCTGCGTGTGGGCGAGCTCGACGAAGAAATGGTGTTCGAGTCACGCGTCGGAGACGTTTTCGTGCTCGGCGCCAGCTCCTGGCGCATCGAAGAAATCACGTTCGAGCGCGTGTACGTCACGCCCGCGCCCGCGGAGCCGGGTCGCATGCCGTTCTGGCACGGTGACTCGCGCGGGCGCCCCGCAGAGTTCGGAAGGGCGATCGGCGAGCTCACGCGTCGCGTCGCCAGCGTCGAGCTCTCCGAGGCCCAGCCCTTGCTCGAACGCGAGCACGGCTTGGAGCCTGCGGCGGCTGTCGAACTCTGGGAGTACGTGCAGGCGCAGCGACAGGCGACGGTCGCGGTGCCGAGTGACCGCGACATCATCGTCGAGCGCTTCGTGGACGAAGTGGGCGACACCCGCGTCTGCGTGCTGAGTCCGTTCGGTACGCCCGTACACGCGCCTTGGGCGATCAGCATCGAAATGGCGTTTCGAGAGGCGCTGGGGACCTCGGTCGAATCGATCTGGTTGAACGACGGCATCGTGTTTCGCGTGCCCGAGGCCGAGCGTCTGCCGGAGCCCGAGCTGTTCTTCCCGGATCCGGATTTGGTGGAAGAGTTGCTGGTCAAGCAGCTGGGTCACAGCGCGCTCTTCAGCGCGCGCTTTCGCGAGAACGCTGCGCGCGCCCTGCTCTTGCCCCGCCACCGCCCGGGCGGCCGCACGCCCTTGTGGGCGCAGCGCAAGCGTTCTGCGCGCTTGCTGCAGGCGGCCTTGAAGTATCGAGACTTTCCCATCGTGCTCGAGACCTTCCGCGAGTGCCTCAAAGACGCCTTCGATCTGGGCGCGCTCAGGGCCCTGCTTCGGCAGGTATCGGCGGGTAGTGTGCGTGTGCACACCGTCGACACCAAGAAACCGTCGCCGTTTTCCGCGACGCTGCTCTTCGCCTACGCGGGAAACTTCGTCTACGACCGGGACGCTCCGCTGGCCGAGCGCCGTGCGCACGTGTTGACGCTCAGCAACAGCCAGCTGCGTGAGGTGCTGGGCGAAGCCGAGCTCAGGCAGCTCATCGACCCTGCGTGCCTGGCCGAGCTGGCCCAGACGCTCGCCGGCACGAAGCATCCCGTCGTCAAGCACGTCGACGGGCTCGCCGACGCGCTGGTCGCTTACGGGGACACGAGCGTCGCCGAGGCGCGCCTGCGTGCCACTGAGCCCGCCGAGGTCGACAACTGGTTCGGCGAGCTGCTCTCCGAAGGGCGCGCGCTCGCCGTCACGTTGGCTGGGGAGGCCCGCTTCATCGCCATCGAAGACGCTGCACGGTACCGCGACGCGCTCGGGCTCGAGCTCCCGCCGTGGGTGCCAGGCGCGTTGCTCGCTCCCGCCGCCGCGCCGCTCGTAGAGCTGGTGGCCCGTTTCGCACGCTGCCACGTTCCCTTCGCTGCGGCCCAAGTCGCCGCGCGCTTTGGCATGGGCGAGGACGCCGTCGGGCTCGCCCTCGTGGAGCTCGAGCGTCAGGGTCGGGTCGAACGCGGCGCGTTCTTGCCCGGCGGTTCGGACATCGAGTGGTGCGATGTCGAGGTGCTGCGGCTGTTGAAGCGACGCTCGCTCAGCGCGCTACGGCGCCAGATCGAGCCGGTGGCCCCCGACCGCCTCGCCGATCTCATGCTCGAGTGGCAGCATGTGAGCGCGCCTCGAGCGGGGATCGACGGGCTGCTCGACGCGCTCGAACAACTCGAAGCGGCGCCTCTCAACCTGGCCGAGCTCGAATCGGAGATCTTGCCAGCGCGCGTCGCCGATTACGCGCCGGGCTGGCTCGACGAGCTCATCAGCGCTGGCGAAATCGTATGGCGTGGCCTGGAGCCGATCGGCCCCAAGAACGGGCGCCTGGCGTTTTTTCTCGCCGACGACTACCCGCTTCTTGCTCCGCCCAGCATCGAGGTTCCGGGGAGCTTGGCCGCCGAGCTCCGGCAACAGCTTGCGGCGCAAGGGGCGCTCTTCTTTCACGACCTCGTGCCGGGCCCCGCGCATTTCCGGCCGGAGGTGTTGAAAACGCTGTGGAGCATGGTGTGGGCGGGTGAGGTGACGAACGACACGATGGTGCCGTTGCGATCACTCGGGCAGGCCACGGGCGAGCCGGCGCGGGGGCGCCGCCCCTTCCGGACCCGGCGCGCCGGGCTCTCGGGCAGCGAGGGCCGCTGGTCGCTGCTCCCGGTTCCGGAAGCCAACCGCGGCTCGAGCCCAGAAGCGCTGGCGAAATGGGCCGAGCTCCTGCTCAGGCGCCACGCGATCGTCACGCGCGAGGCGACGCTGACCGAGCCCGTGCCTGGCGGCTTCTCGGTGCTGGCCGTGGTCCTGCGTGCCCTCGAGGAGCGTTCGCGGGTGCGCCGTGGCTACTTCGTCGCCGGGCTCTCGGGGCAGCAGTTTGCGGCGCCCACCGCGGGCGACCGCCTGCGCCGCAGTAGCGTGGACGAGAACGTCACGATTCTGGCGGCGAGCGACCCCGCCAACCCTTACGGCGGCGTGCTGCCCTGGCCCGAGAGCTCCGCGCGGCCGCAGCGCGCCACCGGGTGCAAGGTGCTGCTGAGCCAGGGTAAGCTGATCGCCTACGCCAACAAGGATTGGAGCCAGCTGACCACGTTCTTTGCCACCGAAAGTGCGCGAGCAGAAGCTGCTCGAGTCGCGGCTGCGCTGAGTGCCCGGGGCTCACGCTCGCGTTCACGTACGCTCTTGATCGAAACCATCGACGGGCAGCCCGCTCGCGCCACGACGTTGGGTGAGGCGCTCTTGGCTCGTGGCCATCAGCCCGCGGCGCGGGGCGCCGTGCGCGCTTCGTTCGACGCGACGCCCGCTTCCGAGCGATCCTCCCGCGTCGAGGAAAGCGACGAACCGTGAGCCTGCGCCAGCGCTGGGTGCTGCACGCCGATATGGACGCTTTCTACGCGTCGATAGAGCAACGCGATCGCCCCGAGCTCCGCGGGCAGCCGGTGATCGTGGGGGCCACGTCGGCTCGCGGGGTCGTCGCCGCCGCTTCGTACGAGGCGCGGCGTTTCGGTGTGTATTCCGCGATGCCAGGTTTCCGCGCGCGCGAGTTGTGCCCGAACGGCGTGTTCCTGCCCTCGGACATGGCGCGTTACCAGTCGGTGTCGCGTCAGGTGCGCGCAGTGTGGGAAGAGTTCACGGACGCGATCGAACCGCTGGCGCTCGACGAGGCGTTCCTCGACATCTCGGGCTCACTGGGACTCTACGGGACGCCGCTCGCTCTGGCGCGCCGCTTGAAGCAGCGGGTGCACGAAGTCGTGGGGCTACGGGTGTCGGTGGGCGTGGCGCCAACCAAGCTCGTGGCAAAGATCGCGTGCACGCTGGGCAAGCCCGACGGGCTGGCCGTAGTGCAGCCGGCAGAAGTCGAGAAGCTGCTCGATCCGTTGCCCGTGCGGAGACTCTGGGGCGTTGGCCCGGCGCTGGCTGACAAGCTCGCGCACCTCAACATCACCACGATCCGGCAGCTGCGGCTTTACGATCCGGAGTGGCTGCGCCGCCAGCTGGGCGATCGCGCCGTCGAACTCCAGGCGAGGGCGCGCGGGGAGGACGGGCGTGAGGTCGAGAGTGCCCGCGCTCCGAAATCGTATGGAGAAGAGAACACGTTCCTCGCCGACGTCAGTGATCGCGAGACGGTCGTGGCGGCCCTCAGCGCACACAGCGAGGCGGTCGCACGCCGAGTCCGACGCGATGGCTTCGTCGGACGCACCGTGACGGTGAAGATCAAACTAGCCGAGCGTCAGGCAGCCTCGTCCGGCGCGGTGCGCAGCGATCGACTCTACCCGGTGCTCTCCCGGCAGAAGACGTTGCCCGAGCCCACCGACGACGCCGTGCTGCTCCAGCGCGCTGCGGTTCGCCTCTGGGACGACGAGAAGCTGGCAGCACCCATCCGGTTGATCGGGCTCTCTCTCTCCGGACTCGAGGCGAAAGCAACGCTGCAGCTGGGTCTTTTCGAAGCGCCCGGCACCACTGCCATCGGCCCAACCCTCGACGCGATTCAGGCGCGGTTCGGGACGCAAGCCATCCGACGGGGGGCGGAATCACCCGAGAAGGTGACACCCACCTTGCGCTGGAAGCGAGGCGAATGAATCCGCGTGTTTGCTGATCCGCCGTCTGCCCGGTGTATGACAGGGTGATCAGGTTCCAGACAGTCGCTTTTGTCGGGCGTCCGGTCGATCCAACGTGCGATCCCTCGGGATGAGGCTACCTCGCAGTCTTCACGCGGTAACGCAGTTCGTTGGCACGCTTCATGCTTGGTGCGCCGTGGGTTAACACTCCCTCTTACTTGAAGACATTGCATTTGGGTTGATTCGGAGAAATCAGAGCATGAAAAATCTAACTAGCCTGCTTGCCTTGGTTGCCGTCAGCGGAAGCCTGGTAGCAGTCGGCTGCGGTGGTGACGACGACACCTCCAGCACTTCGACGACCACCACCGACGGCTCGGGCGGCACGAAGCCGACGACTAGCTCGGCAGGTGGCTCGGGTGGCACGAGCCCCAGCACGACGACCACTAGCGCTTCGGGCGGTACCAGCGCGAACGGCGGAAGCGGTGGCGGTGCCGGCGCTGCTGGCGCTGCTGGCGACGCCGGTGGTGCCGGCGAAGGCGGAGAGGGCGGAGCGGAGTAAGCTCTCGCGACTCCGGCCGCAGCGTGCCCCAGGTGCTCTCGTCATCGAGGTGCTTGGGGCATGCGCATTTTGTCGCCGTGACTCCGCGATCATAGTCCGCGGCGGCTGACAAAAGTGCTGGCGTTCTCGAGGTTCCGCCTCTCTCTCGGCGATTCGAGCAGCACGCTGCAGCCGTTTTCCGCACGTGGAGCCAACTTTGGAAGGCGCGCGAGCTGCGTGCAGCCCGTGCCCGTTTGCGGGTGGGTTTCGACAACCGCTCCGCCGGCGCCTGCGCACGAATGCCCTGGCGTCGCGCGGCGTCAGGCTGCGACACGGTCGTCATGCCGCGTGTGGAGCCGCGCGACGGGGCGCCGCTGAGGGGCGGTGTGCCCAGGAACTTGCCTGAAACTGGGGTCCGGTGCGTCCGCGCTTGCGGTGACCCGTGGGGTTTGAAAAGATCCGAAGATTCTATGGAGTCTAAAGCGGCTTGGTCTGGGCCTTGGCGTGTTTTGCAGGCAGCTCGCGTCCCGGGATGGACGAGGGTCGCGGCGCTCGCACTACTGACGGCAGGCTGTTCGCCTGCGCTACGCGAGGCCGTGACCTATTCGGGTGCGCAGCACGAGCCCCGCGCCACGCCGGCCGAAGTGGTTTCGATGGCGACGCTGCCCTCAGGATATGAAGTCTTCGGACAGCTGGAAGCAGCCTGCGACGCGTGGTCAGAAGGCTCGCCGGTCGAGGCGCAGTGGCTCGTCGATCTCGACTGCACCGAACGTCGGCTGCGGGGCGCCTTGCGCGAGAAGGCAGCGGCCGTCGGCGGCGCGCTCTTGGTGCGTGAGCGTTGTGGCTCCGGTCAGCGGCCGCACTCCGACGACGCTGCCCGGCGCACGGGCGGACGGCTGGTGTGCCGCGCACGTGTCGCCCGTCCCGACGGCTCGGAGCGCGCGCAACGACCTTTGACGGGCGAGCCCAGTGCGCCCCCCGCGGTGCAGCTCGCGGCGGGTCCCTCTGAGGCCGCTTCGCTCGATGATCCGACCGGGACCGCGGCCTGGAAGATCCGGGTCAGCTACACGGGTCGCAATCCAGCGCCGATGGCGCCAGCGGCGCCCGTTCCCGCGAGCGCCGTGCACGAATGGCCCGAGTTGCCGGCGAGCCACCAGGCGGTCGGGACCGTGCTCACCAGCTGCGAAGGCGGCTGTACGCTCGACGCCATGCGCGCGTCGGTCCGGGTGGTCGCGGGCCGGCTCGGCGCTGGGGACGTGGCAGGCGTGCGCTGCGTGCCGCGCGGCGAAGGCTGGTCGTGCGTCGGACGAGTCCTCGCAGCGTCGGCGAAAGGCAGCTGATCCGAGCCACATGGATCTGATTCTCGTCAGGCACGGCGAGAGCTCGGCCAACGCGGAGGGCCGCCTGCAGGGACAGCGAGACTATCCGCTCACCCGCCGCGGACGCGCCCAGGCGCAAGCCCTCGCGGCGTGGAGTGAGAGGATCGGGCTCGGCTGGGACGCCGCATATTGTTCGCCGCTGTCGCGCGCCAAAGAAACCGCCGAGATCATCGCGCAGTCCCGCACGTCGTCGCCGCCCGCGGCGGTGACGGACCTGATGGAGTTCGATGCCGGGGCGCTGCAGGGGCTCTTGCACTACCAGATCCGCGAGCGCTTTCCGGAGTTCTTCGATCGGGCTCTCTCCGAGTACGCCGACTATTCGCGTTGGGGCGGCGAGAGCTACGACGACATCGCCGAACGCGTACGACGCGTCCGGGGCTTCCTCGAGGCGCGCCACCGCAAGTCTGCGGATAGGGTGCTGGTCGTGGGCCACGGGGGTTTCGGGACGGAGGTCGTGAAGCACCTCGTGTGCGAGCCTGCGCCGCGCTCGTTCAACGTCAAGTTCGGCAACTGCACGGCAATTCTGGTGCGCATGAGCGAGCGATTCCAGACCTACGTGGGCCAGGTGCTCTGGCAGGTTCCGGTGGAACACATGCAAGACTCGGTGGGCCAGTAGCTGCTGTCGCGCGCCGGCAAAGCCTGCTAAACGGGGGTCCGTGATTTCGCTGCACTTCGTCTCCGGAACGCTCGAACTGCGCGGCGCGGATTCGGACTTCGGCGCGGTGCCTGCCTCGTGTCGTTGGGACAAGCGAACTCGCTGTTTTCGCGCGCCCGCGCTCGAGTATTCGGAGATCGTGCTCGCCCTGCGCGGGGCGCAGGTCGAATTCGAGGACCAAGCCCGCAAATACGAAAAGCTTTCCAGTCCGTTGATCGCTCAGCGTGAGCCGCGGCCCTACCAGGTTGAAGCCCTGCAAGCATGGCTGGGTGCCGCTGGGCGGGGTGTCGTGGTGCTGCCCACCGGGGCGGGCAAGAGCCACCTCGCGGTGATGGCCATCGACAGTCGCCGGCGGGCAACGCTGGTGGTGGCGCCGACGCTCGACCTCGTGCACCAGTGGTACGAGCTGCTCAAGGCGAGCTTCGCCACGAACGTCGGGATCATCGGGGGCGGGGAGCACACGTTGGAGCCGCTCACGGTCACCACCTACGACTCGGCCTACTTGCACATGGAGCGCCACGGAGCGCGCTTCGGCATGGTAGTGTTCGACGAGTGTCACCACTTACCCGGTGAGACCTACGCGCTGGCAGCGCGGCTGTGTCTGGCGCCGTTTCGGTTGGGGCTCACCGCGACCCCCGAACGCGCCGACGGCCGCGAAGGGGTGTTGACCGAGTTGATCGGCCCGGAGGTGTACCGCAAGGACATCGGCGAGCTCTCGGGCAGCTACCTCTCGGAGTACGATACCGTATGCGTCCCGATCGAGCTCAGCGAGGCGGAGCGCGAAGAGTACCAAGAGCAGCGCAAGATCTACACGGGGTTCATCCGCGCCAACGGCATCCGGATGGGCACGCCTCGCGGGTTTCAAGATTTCATCATGCGTTCCGCGCGCAGCGTCGCGGGCCAGCAGGCGATGCGCGCCTACCGCCGCCAGCGAGAACTCGCGTTCGCCGCCCGCGGAAAGCTCGCCTATCTCGAGCAGTTGCTGCGGCTGCACCGGGCGGATCGGATGCTGATTTTCACGCAAGACAACGCGACTGCCTACGAGGTCTCGCGCCGCTTTCTGATTCCGACCATTACGCATCAAACCAAGGTGCGCGAACGTAGCGAAATCCTGGAACGGTTCGCGAAGGGCAGCTACGGCGCAGTCGTGACTTCGAAGGTTTTGAACGAAGGCGTCGACGTTCCTGACGCGAACGTCGCCGTCATCATCAGCGGCAGCGGCTCGGTGCGCGAGCACGTACAGCGGCTCGGGCGCATTCTGCGGCGCAAGGACGGCAAGAACGCGACGCTCTACGAGTTGGTGTCCGCGGGCACCAGCGAGACTTTCACCAGCGATCGAAGACGTGAGCATGACGCCTACCGTTAGGATCACCCGAGCATGCTGACGCCAGAACTCGTGCGCTGCCGCGTGCACCAGGGGGCTCTCGAGCTCACGCGCTGGTCCGCAAAGACCAAAGAGCGCGCCAAGACCCTGGCGAGCGAATACCTGGCCCTGGCAGAAGCCCACGTCGGAAAGACGCGCGACGAGCTCCGGCAAGAATGGTTGCTGATCCCGGTGGCGCCCGCCGAACGACGGCTGGCCGACGGCCTCATGAAATTGATCGAAGATGCCGGGGACTTCGGGAGCCAGATCGATCTGCCCGCAGCCGAACTCCGGCGCGAAGTCTTCCTCGAAGCCAGCCAACGGCGCCGCGTGGCCGCCCCCGACGCTCCCTTCGACCGCGAGCGAGCGCTCGCCGTGGTGGCCGAGCGCTACCAGACCACGAGCGATCGGATCGAAGCGGCGCTGTACGCCGACTTGAAGGGTGCCGAGCGGCTGCGTGCCTTTGGTCCGCTCAGCACCGTCGAGCTGCTCGATCGCTATGAGCTGGGGCAGGTGCAGGCCGTGTTCCTCCGCGCGGTCGAGGTGCTGGCGGATGTTCGCTGCAGCTCGCCGCTGGCATACCGGCAGCTGTTCAACAAGCTGAAGTTTCGCCAGCTGCTCTACCACATCGAAGCGACAGCGAAGGGTTACCGGATCCGGCTGGATGGGCCATTCAGCCTGTTCGAATCGGTGACGAAGTACGGACTCCAGCTGGCGTTGATGTTGCCCGGATTGCTCGAATGCGACGAGCTCGAACTGGAAGCGCGCCTGCGCTGGGGCAAGCAGCGCAGCCCGGTGAGTTTCAAGTACAGCCACCGGGGGCACGCTGCAGGGGCCGCGCCACCGGCGCTCTCCGACGATGTCGAGCGGCTGCGGCTCGCGATCAACGAGAAGGGCGGAGGCTGGCGAGCCTCGGCCTGCGGCGACATCCTCGATTTGCCAGGGCTCGGTGTGTGCATTCCCGATCTCGTGTTCGAGAACGGAAAGCGCCGCGTGTACCTCGAAGTCATGGGTTACTGGAGCCGCGACGCCGTGTGGCGGCGTGTCGAAATGGCCCAGCGCGGCTTACCAGCGCCGGTGCTGTTCGCGGTCTCGAGCCGCTTGCGCGTGAGCGAAGCGGTGCTGGAGGAGTCGGAGCATGCGGCGCTCTACGTGTACAAAGGCAGCATGAGCCCGAGCCAGGTACTCAAGCGCATCGCGCTGCTCGCCAAGCGCTGAGCCAGCGGCTGAACGATCCTCGGCGACGGTTCAGAGTTCGCTCGCGTCGAAGGTGGCACAGGCTTCGGGCTTGCCGGCGACGAAGCCCTTCTGAAACCAGCGCATGCGCTGCGAGGAAGTGCCATGGGTGAAGGTCTCGGGTCGAACCACGCCGCCTCCGGCTTGCTGCAGGGTGTCGTCTCCGATCGCTTCGGCGGCGCGCATGGCTTCCTCGAAATCCCCCATTTCGAGCAGATCGCGTGCCTTGGCGCTGTGCGCCCAGACGCCGGCGTAGCAGTCGGCCTGGAGCTCGACGCGGACCGAGCCTCCCGCGGCGCCTTCATCGCGCCCTTTGCCCAGGTTCTGTTCCAGATTGGTGATGTGATGGCCGATCTCGTGGGCGATCACGTACGCCTGCGCGAAGTCACCCGGGGCTCCGAGTTTGTCCTTCAGCGCCTGGTAGAAGTCGAGATCGATGTACACGCGTTGATCGCGCGGGCAGTAGAAGGGCCCGGTGGCTGCGTTGCCGGCGCCACAGCCCGAGTCGGTACGCCCCGCAAAGAGCACGAGGCGCGCTGGCTGATAAGTCTTGCCGCGCTCGCGATAGAGCTGGCTCCAGGTCTTCTGTGCATCGTCGAGAACGAAGCCAACGAAGGCTTTGCCTGCGTCGTTGATCCCTGCAGAGCCCGCCGGCGTGGGAGCGCTTCCCGAGAGCCCCAGGACGCCGCTGCCACCAAAGAGAGCGAGGCCGCCGACCACGAGCAGTCCCACGATCGCGCCTTTCACACCGAATTGACGGAACAGCAGGAACACCAGCCCAAACAGGCCCCCACCGCCACCACCGCCGCCTTGACCCCGTCTGTCCTCGACGTGTTCGCTTTGGTGATCCCTGTCCCAGCGCATGCGCTTAGCCTAATCGCCCGTGGCTCGGACGACTAGTGTCCTGTCTCCATGGTTCGTCCCGAAATTCGCGCGGCCCGGCCTCTACGAGGCCGCGCGATTTTCGGACTCTGGCGTCCTATTGAGACTAGGAAAGCTTTGTTTATTTTGGTGGCGAATCAAAGATTCACCACACTCTAGGGGGCCGCGTTTCAAGCGGAACGCGGGGCGCGGCGCTTCGGTGGCGGTTTGCTCGGCCGTCGCCTGGTTTTGGCCAGGGGATGGCGACTGGGCCGCCGAGCGGCAGCTTTTGCCAGTTTGGGCGCTTCCTGCGGGGACGGGCGTTTCCCGTTGAGATCTGCAGAGCGGTCACGCGGCACCCCGAAGCGACGCATGATGTGAGGCAAGCGTGCAATCGACTGCTCGCGGTTCAGCACCACCACCGAACCATCGGCGGTCTCGAAGCTGAGGAACTCCGAGGTATCGGTTTCGACGGCGCGGATCAAATCGTCGAGACCCCGGATGGCCTTGCCTTGCACGCGGACGACCTCGACGCTTTCCAGGTCGTGGTAACCGAGGTTTACGGGATCTGCTAGCACCTTCTGCAGCACGACGACTTCGTGTTGGGCAGGCGTCCGAATGCTCGTCTCGTACTTGGCCATCAGCGGGTGCGGTGCGTGCGCCCACCAGTGTTGACCCCAGGTCTTCAGGTAGTCGCGCGTCAGCGGCACGAACAAGAGGCCGCCGAAGATGTAGTAGGTCGGCTTGACGTCGTAGCGGTCCTCCGCGACCAAATGCTGGGGCTGCACCAGCTCCACGTTCAGGTTCACCGTGCGGTGGTCGCGCCAAACCTTGAGATCCAGCCGGTCACCGACGTGGTGTAGCGACACCACGTAGGCGTAGTCGATGCGCGAGCCGCGCGGGAACGGGACCGTGCCGTCAGCAGCAATCTTCGTGCCATCAACCTCGAGCAACACGTCTCCCCGCTTGAGCGCGCCCCAGCCCGAACCGCCATAAACCACGTCAGAAACCAGCACTCCGTGGGGTTCTGTGAGACCCAGGCTTCTACGGTGTGCCTCCGACTCGAGGTTGCGCGTCACCGCGCCAAGGTCTGGAAATCCGTCAAAACGGCCGTCGTCGAGGTCGTCCAGAAAATGGCGCACGACCGGCTCCGCGATCATGTACCCGATGTTCTCGCCTTCCTCGAGGGACTGGAACGCCACACCGACGAGACGACCATTGCGCACCACCGGCCCTCCGCTGTTCCCGGCGTTGATCGCGGCGTCGATCTGACCTGCCAAGAGGCGCCGCTGACTCTGGGCGTAGGAGGTGACCTCGATGCGAGACAGCACTCCCTGCGTCACGCTCAGGCGCTCGCCCCCGATCGGGTAGCCGAGCACGGAGACGTGTTCGCTCAACGCGGGCAGCTTCCCCAGGGGAATCGCCTTCGCACCGGCGAAAAATTCGCGATTGTCGACCCGCAGTAGGGCGAGATCGCATTCGTGACCCACGCCTTCGACCTCTGCCGCATACTTCTCGGACAGACCGTGCCGGCGAACTTCGACGAACACCTGGTTCTGAACCACGTGGGCGTTCGTCAGCACGCGTAGGCCGCGCTTGGTTTTCACGATGGCACCCGAGCCGGTAGAGCTCGATGGGCCGCGCGTTTGCCAGGGTTGATCGTAGTCAGGATCGTCTGAGACGGTGAGCACCTTGACTACCGATCTCAGAAGGTCTGGCGTGGGAATGCTTTTGGGCTGCCGGCGCATCTCAAACCACAGTATAGAGCCGAGATTTGTGGTTTGCTGGCGCGTCGCTGACAGGTCGATAAGGGGTAAAAATGACCGGCCGGCCTGAGCCAAATCGCAGCCCATTCCGCTAGTGGCCGGCCGAAAGACCCGTCAATGGGGACACGGTAGGTAGATGTCGGGCTTCATGGTCGGCGTCTGGCTCCCCGGCCGGTACCTCGGACGCGACCCGTAGCGAGCCCCTCATCGCGAGGGCCGTCTCGGACAAAACGAAAACGGCCGCACCCACCCAAGGGAGCGGCCGTTCGCAGCGGTTCGCGAATCGCTGACGAGCGTGCGGATGCGCTAGTCGCGTGACGCCATGAAGATGCGCAGGACGTACCAGAACATCAGCGCCACCGACGAGAAGAGCTCGAGCGCAGCGCCGACGTGGCGGTCTTCGGGGAAGTGACGCAGCACGTTCGAAGTGTCGTAGAGGATCGCGGCGCCCGCGAAGGCCACCATCGCAACGCTGAAGAAAACACCCAGCTGGAAGCCAAAGATCAGGCTGGCCACGATCAGCACCAGCGCCACGATGCCGCCCCAGCGCAGCAGGCCGCCGAGGAACGAGAAGTCTTTCCGCGTCCAAAAGGCGATCGCCGTAAGGCCGCCGAAGCCGACGAGCGTCACGAGCGCCGCGCTCTGAATCGCACCGGGGACGTAGTTGTTGGCGATCCACAACATCGGCATGAAGATGATGGCTTCTGCGAACACGAAGCCCCCCAGCGCTGCGTATTGCGCGACCGGAGACTGTGCTGTGTGAGCCACACGGCTGCCGAGCCAGCTTGCCACCATGAAGCCGCCGAGCACGATCAGCCAGTTTCTGCCGAGCATGGGGGCGACCAGGTCGGCGACGCCGCTCATGAAGAATGCGATCTCGATGGCGGTGAAGGCCAGGATGGCTAGAAAGAGGGTGTTGTACGTGCGCGCGATGAAACGGGCGCGGGACTCGACCGCCGGTTGGGCATACCGAGCTGGTTGGGCGTAGCCGTGACTTTGCATGGTTGAGTTCCTCGTGATTCCTTGTTGCTGTCGTCCGGAAGGGTCAAGCGCGCGGCTCTGCCGCACCCAAGCTTGGAATAGGGTAATGCACTCGACGCGCAATTCCAAACCCTCCAGGTCATATAGTCATTCCCGAAGGTTCCGCAACGGGCACGCCTTCCGGCGGGCTTTTTCCGGCGTGTTGCGCCGGTGCGCGTTGCAGCGGGTGGGTCGGGGCGGATGTCGTCTGCGTGAAATCGTGGTGAACAGGACGTTCGAGCGGCAGTAGAGGTCGCCCGCGTCAGAAGGGGACGGACTGGAGCAGCGGACACCGCGGAAGCTCTGGCACATCTGCCGAACCGTTCGAGGTTCGACCGTGGCGTCGCAGGCCCGGTCGGACACGCGCCTGGGGCCTGCAGGGTGTCGTGTCGCGGATGACGTGAGCGTAGTGTTGGTCACCGGGCGGTCATCGCGCTCCTCCGGTGACGCTTGGTCTGACACCGCGCACGCGCGTGATCACGGGTGACTCGGGCTCGAGTCGCATCGCGCATGACTCGGACGAGCGGAGCCGCTCAGAATGTCTGCCTTCAAGTACTGGGACACGTCGACGGGGAGCTGGGCGGTGGACACGGGGACCTTGAACATTCAAGTGGGCCCAAACGCGGCAAATCTACCTCTGACAGCGAGCGTGCCTGTGTTATGAGCGGCACAAGTCGGAGAAACATGAAGAAAACCCCGATCTGCCCGGCACGGGCGCTCGCGCACGCCGCGACGTTGTTGGTCGTCTTCCAGGCGCTCACGGCCTCGGCTCAGGACAACCCCGAACAAAAGCCCCCGGGGGATCAGCCGGCGTCCGAAACAAACGCACCCGCGGCTCCCGAAGCACCGGCAGCGCCGAGCGAGCCCGCGCCTCCGACCGCGGAGGCGCCAGCGGCAACGGACACAGAGGCTGCAACCGGTCTGGAAGCATCGGTTGGCGGCGAAGCAGAAGCGACTGCGGACTCCTCCGGTGACGTCGACGCTGCGCTCACCGGCGATGGGACGGCTGCGCCCGAGGATTCCGGCGATCTGGCTGGGCCCGGAAGCACCGACGAGGATCCAGCCTACGGCGTCGGCGTGATGCGCTTGCCGAATTCCGCCTACCCCGAGTCGAAGGTCCGCGGCATCGAAGGCGGCTCGCTCTGGTTCACCTTCCACGGTCAGCAATGGCCCTACATGCCGATGCGGGGCACCAAGCCAGGCGTGATGTTGGGCCTGTCCGGCTTCGCTTGGGTCGATCCCAGCTACGCCCGTCTGAAGACCACGGAAGAAAACAACGCCAACCGCACGACGTGGCGCACCCAGGGTCGCGCCGGCGTTCGCTTCACGCCGACCTACTCGCAAGAAGAGTACTTCGTGCAGGGGCAGGCCGAGCTCATTGCCAACAGCAACCAGAACAGCACGCGCACCACCGAGCCCGACACCGATGACCTATGGGTGCGTGCAGGGCAGTGGAACAAGTGGGACGTGCAACTCGGGCGCTTCGAGGGTTGGGAAATCTACCATTTCGGCATGGGCCTCGATCTGCACACCGCCGAGCGTTTGGGCGCCTATCTGGGCCCCGAAGGCGCGCCGCAGATCTACGGCGTCACTTACGGCTACTACCGTGACGACATCGGCAACATCGCCGGCCACATCTACCCCACGGACTATCTGCGCTTCGAGCTGCTCGGCAAGTTCGGCAACCTGTCCGATCGCAACACCGTCGGCGGGCGCCCCGTGGGCGTGCTCGACCTCGGCTACGTCAAGGTCAAGGTCGGTGGCGAGTACTTCAAAGAGACCGAGCAAGACGCCGACCAACCACGCGAGCGCGAGCTCCGCGGCGTGGGCGCTGCCGTGCAGGGTGTGTACGAACAGTACGTCGAGGCCGGCATCAACGGCGGCTACGGCCTGGTCGACGCCTACGACAACGAGGACATCCTCGACGCGGACGGCACCTTCACGACCTACAGCTACGGCGGCTTTGCCAACTTCGGCGGTTTCGTCGAGAACCTGATCGTGGGTGGGGGAGCCAACTACACCTGGAAGGACAACGTCCAAAAAGAACCCAGCGGTCCGAACCAGGGCCAGGTGGGCGAGTTCGACCATTTGCAAGTCTTCGGTGCCGTCCAATACGCGCTCTTCGGCCAGTTTTACCTCAAGCTCGTGGGCGCCTACGCCAAGGCCCGCCTCGCCCCCACGCTCACGCAGGCTCCGCCCTACGACAGCACCATGATGGGCGTGCGCGTCCGCGCCAGCTACTACTTCTGAAGCAGCTGCGACTCGTCGGGCGCCTCCGGACGGTTGCGTCCGAGCGCGGCGTCTGAGAACCTGGTGGTATGGAGAAGCCCGCTCCGGTCGACTACGACGTCCACGACCTGATCCGGCAGCGCTACAGTGCGCGGGGGTTCTCGGGTGCACCGGTCAGCGATGCCGCCCTGCGCTCCATCTTCGAAGCCGCCCGCTGGTCCGCCTCGAGCTACAACGACCAGCCCTGGCGCTTCGTCGTCGCCCGCCCGGACGAACCCGGTGAGTTCGAGCGCATGCTCGACTGCCTGATTTCGTTCAACCGTTCCTGGGCTCAGCGCGCCGGTGCGCTCATCCTCTCCCTCGTCGTCCCGAACTTCAGCCATAACGGCAAGCTCAACGCCCACGCTCTGCACGACGTCGGCCTCGCCGTGGGCCAGATGACGTTCCAGGCCAGCGCCCTCGGCCTTGCGGTTCGACAAATGGCCGGCTTCCACGCCGAGAAGGTCCGCGAGACCTACGCCCTGCCCGAATCCGTCGAACCCGTCAGCGTGATCGCCCTCGGCTACCCGATGACCGAAGCCGAGCTCCCCGAATCCCTCCGCTCCCGCGAGCTCGCCCCGCGCGAAGCCCGCCGGCCGCAGGAAGAGTTCGTCTTCCGTGGCGGCTGGGGCCGGCCCTGGTAACCACCCCGTAAACGCACCAGGTTTCGCGCCAACGATGGCGCCTCGAGCACGCGGCGTTATGCTGGCTTCGAGGTCCATGATGGCGGTTCACCCACAGCTCGCTGTACTACCGCTCGCGGCAGCGCTCCTGACCGGAGCACTCCTGCTCGGCTGCGCCGCCCAACCGGCACGAGATCGTCCCTTCCGCTCCCCGACTCGCGACTACCCACACCCGCCGACCCAAACCTCCGATGGCGAGGTCGTCGGCGCCGATCGCATGTCCCCGGCCGACAAACTCGAACAAGGCCCCACAGGCGATCGACCCGCACCCGGCTGGTCCCTCGACGAAGGTCAGCCCGCGTACGATCCCAAGGATCGCGTCGGCGGCCACACCGATCACAATCCCGATAAAGCAGATCTCAAGCACGACCACGACGGCGACGGGGTCGAGGATCACTGAGTGGCCCAGCCGGGGGTGCGGACGCTGCCCCCAAAAAAGCGAAAAAAAAAGCGGGTCGGTGAGCGAAACCGACCCGCGAACGAAACACAGAGCGATGGGGGAGCTGCACGAGCTGGCGAGCGAAACCGGCTCAGCCTCACCCCATCGGAACTAGCCGATGAACTGGGGGCGTTCCCGAACGAGAGCGCCCCAGTGCACTACGATTACAGCTTGCAGATGAGCTTGGTCCAGACGTTGTTGACCTTGCGGTACGGCTGGTACGTCTTGCCACCCGTTTGGCAGCAGGTACCCACCTTGGAGAGGACGTAGTCGATCAAGGTTTGCGTTCCGCAGGTGCCAGAACCGGAACCGGAGCTACCACCGGTCGGATCGTCCTCGGGATCCGGGTCGCACATCAGGCCCGTGGAATCCGCGCGGAAGTTGACGTTCGGCACCGAGAACTGCGCAATGCGGAGTCCGATGTCCGCCGGGGTGTTGCAGACAGCACCACTGGAGCCGCTGGGTGCCGAGCTGCTCTGGTTCACGACGACCTTGTCGAGGAAGAGCCCGTCTTCGCGCGCAAACACCTGGACGTTGTGCGTACCAGCGCCGGGGACATAGATGTCACCGGCGGCCCAGCCGAGCTGGCCGTTCTCGGGCAAGTCGACGATCGCACCGTTGGTGTTGTTGTTGACACCAACGTAAGCCGAGTCGTTGTTGGCGTTCATACCCATGCCGCGGAGCCACACCTTGTAGTTGCCGGCGGCGGGGAAGCTGATGCTGTACGAGAGGTTCGGTGACGACCAGGCGATGTTGCCGGTCCAGGTGTAGGCCCAGTCCGGTCCGATGGTCATGTTGCCGCCGCTGTGCGTCCAGCTGTGCTGGCTGTTGTTGCGGTTGTTGGCGTTGTAACTCTCGGCTTCCCGAACAGCCTCGAAGCCGGAGCCGGAGCTGCCGCTGCCGAAGTCGGGGGTGAAGCGGTACTCCATGCCGCATTCGGCCGTCCGCGGCCACGTCCCGCCATTCTCTTCGAAGTCTTCCGTGAGCGTGTGGGAGCCCGGCAGGCACAGGCCGTTCATGGTGCGGCTGTTCTCGTAGTTGACCTGATCCTGGAGCTTGCTCACCAGGTTGGAGCGGTAGTCCTCGGCAGCGAAGACCGTCGTGGAAACCATCCCCGGGCCGTTGATGCCGGGATCCTGCATGTCCAGCAGGTTCTGGGTGGCGGGGCAGGCACCGAAGCCTCTCGACGCACACCTGTCCTTCGCGGCTTGCGTGAGCGCCACGCCGTCCCGGCCCGAGCCCCACATGTTGGTCTGCTTGACCAGGTACTTGGTCGGATGCAGTTCGCCGATCTCGCGAGCCATCGCGGTGATCACGGCGGCGAAGGTGCCGGCGTAGCTGTAGTTCGCACACAAGGCTTGATCGGCGTCGCCGATCTCCGCCTGGTCGACGGGCTCTGCCATGCAGCCTTGGCTCGCGGCGATGCCCAACCCGACGGTTAACCCTATTGATAGTTTTTTGAGTCTCATTTTGCTTGCTTGCTCCCTTGAGGTGTGTGTTTCGTTGGAAACTTGTTTGATGATGTTTGCAGATTCCGTTCCATGCTCGGGCAAGCTCTCCGCCGACCTTGACACGCGGAGGAAATCTTCGATTCGTCGGGATTTCTGCTCCAAAGCTCAGGTGGGAGGATTGGAGACGTTGGTGCGACGCTCGCCGACAGTTGTGCAACCAGCTTGTGCACATTACACAAGTTGCTTTGCACCTTTTGTTTGCACTTCACCCTGAACTGCGCTCTGGGCGCCGCCGTAAGCGCGCCCCCGTCCGTCCGCGTTGCGCAAGTTGGACACGCAGCGACTTCAGCCCGATCCACTCCTAACAGTTCGCGGTGCTATCTCGATGATCGACGCGCAGCGGCAACTGCAAGCGTCAGGCGCTGCCGCCGCACCAGTGGTGCAAGCGACAGCCTAACGGTTCGTGGCGCTGTCTCAGTCGTCGACGCGCAGCAGCAATCGCGGGCGTGTCGACCATCAGCGCGCGTCAGTGCCGGCGCGGCGCGCAGCCGTCGGCGGTGCCGCAGGATGGCTTCGGGTCGGAACGAAGGGTCGTCGAGCGACGACGGGGCTCGCGACTCGCGCACTTTGGAGACCCACCCGTGTCCAGTGCGTGGTGTCCGGGGACGGAATTGAACCGCCGACACGAGGATTTTCAAAGCGGTTCTTCAGGCTCGGGCCGCACAGCCAGGCACGATTCAAGCGGCGGCCTCAGGGTCGGTTGTCGAAATCGTGTCTCGTAAGTGCGCGAGAGACAGGTTTGGGGACACTCGCGGGAAGCGTGCACAGGATTTCGCCGAGTGAGTGGCCGAGATCCTGTGCGCTCGATCGGGAAGTGTCCCCACCGAGTGGCCGGCAGGGTAGGCTAGTCAACCATGGCCAAGCATCTCACTGGTTCACCGTTCGAAGACGCACGCCTTGCCGCTGCCAAGATCTTTGGCACGACGCCGAACCGAATCGGTCTAGAGCTCGACACTTCGACGCCGGGCAAACAGGTGGTCGTCGTCAACTTCCAAGAGTCGATGAAGCACGACTCGGAGACCTGGCAGGCCGTCAAGGCTGCGGTCCGGGCCGCGTTGCCACCCGAGTACGCGGACTGCAAGGTTACGGTGGTCTGAGGCGCAAAACCAAAAACGCCCGCCCTGGGGTCTAGTCCAGAGCGGGCGCGTTGAGATGTCGAAGTCCAAGATAGCCGCCAAGAACGGTCAGCGCAAGCCGCGCTACCCTACGCTCGACGCGCTGAAAGTCGCGGTCCGAGCGCAGTGCATCGAGCACGTTAGCCGCGCCGGAATCGATTGGTCCGAGGAGTCGCAGGCTGAACTCGAGATCCACACCGATCCTACGGAGCACAACCGTGCTGAAGCGCTGGCGGGCCAGCTGCGGGAGACGCTGGAGTCGCTGATCGCCTACACCCAACGCGACGGCCACCGAAAGCAGTACCCGCGGATCCGCATGCTGGAAGTCTTCGCGGAGGAAGTGGCCCGCCCCATGGTGGCGAAGCTGAACCCCATCAACGAGCCACTCCAGCGGCGTGCAATCATTGCAGCTGACTACGATCGGCCAGATCTGTGGTGGTGGAGGGGCCAACCGAAGGGGCGTGACCTAGCTGTTCTGAGTCTGCTCGCCGGCAGCTGGCCAGATCTCCTGAATCGAAAGGTGACGGACTGGACCGCGGTCGATGTGATCCGGCTCGAAGAGAACGCCGTCAACAAGTGGCGCTCGAAGTGGACGAGCTGGCGCAAGCGCTAACCGTATCCTGACGGTCCTGTCGCAGGATGCGCGCCCGACGCGCCGAAGGGTGAGATCTGTGGACTGGAGATGTCCACCACCACCCACCCAGGGAGTCATCATCATGATCACGCCCCACCAGGCACGTCAGATCGCCGTCCTCGCCGTGATGTCGGACAAGACCGTGCGGCGGTGCTACGAGCACAGCCACGAGACGTATCCGGCGATGCGGATCCGCATCGAGCAGGCCGCCCAGCGTCTGGGACTGCCGCCGCCCTCGAGGCCCTCGTCGTCGGCATCGTCACGGACACGCTCGCCGGACTCGGACCGCTAGGTCCGTCCGCTCCGCGGCTCGTCCCCATCCGCGAGAGCAGGATCCCCTACCGGATCGCGCTCAAGGCCATCGCTGACGGCACGTTGCCGGCCTACAGGGTCGGGCGCGCCACCTACGTCGACCGCGAGGATGAGGACGCGTGGATCGCGCGTGCCGAGCACCGGATTCGGCCAGGGGAGCCCGAGCCTGAGGCGGAGCCGGACGAGGTCGGCGAACTGATCGCGATCAGCGGGAGGCGGCGATGACGATGACGCTCGACGAACGCGACCCCCTGCCGAGGGAATGCTGTCAGTGGTGCCACCGAAATTGGAGCCTGTGCCGATGCGACGAGCAGTCGTTGCAGAGGTGGATAGCCATCAGCCAAGCGATGCGCGCGAAGGATGACACGACCGCGCAGGCATTGATCGGGGTGGAGCATGACTGACGCCGGCACGCTCTGGTTCTTCGGCAAGCCGTTCCGCAATGGGCACCCACGCCGGTGCCACGTTTGCGACGGCCAGATCCGTCCGGGCGACTACGCGGTCGCCAACTTCGAGCTTCGCGCGTGTGCTCACCTGGGCTGCGGCGGCATCGACCGAAAGGCGGGGAAGCGATGAAGCGCAAGTACTCGCATGCCGAGCTCCTGACTGCTGTCACATCCGGCGAGCTAGCGGGTCGCGCTCTCCACGTCACCGTGCTGCACGACGACGCATGCACGCCGAGCATCTGCGTCTGCACGCCCGACTACATCGTCGATGACCTCACGGTCGATAGCTACTTAGCTGGGCAAGAAGCCCAAAAGAAGTGGGTCAAGGAGTCGACGTCATGAACGCGATGGATGAACTCCGAACCTACGCGCGCGGCTACTTAGCGGGGCAGTGCGCTGCCGAGCTCGACGAGATGATCGCGTACCGCCGCGAGGCCTTGGCGATCGTTGCCCTCCGTGAGCTGGGTGTGAGCCCCGCCGGGGCCAAATCCATTCTCGAGCAAGCGCGCCATGATGCGCACATGACGGTGCCGGACTGCAGTGAGTTTGCCGCGCGGTGCATCGGCGCCGAAATGGTCATCGCTATTCTGCGGCAGCGGCTGAGTTCTGCGGGAAGAATCGAGGCCGCGGCGTGACTCAGGACCTGACGGATATGCATCAAAACGGCGGCGTCAGAGGACGTGCCGAGCCGATGACGGACGCGGCGCGCCTGGTGGATCGAGTCGACCGATTGGCTGAGGAAATGATGGAGGACGACTACCGTGAGCGTGAGGGGACGCCGCCGCCGGACCCGTTCGACGCCTGGCAACCCAGCGATGAGGACGATCCTCGAGCAGGCGACGCGCACGCCGAGGAACCCAAGGCGGAAGGCGTGAAACCCGACTGGTCGAGCATGGCAGATCGGCTCCGGCGAACGCAATCGGCGGGGCCGAGGCATCCTACCGGTATCGAACCGCTCGACAAACATCTACGGGGTGGGCTCAGGAGTGAGAAGGTCGTAATCGTGGGCGGCGCGCCGGGCGCCGGCAAGACCTCGAAGTGTGCTCAGATCGCCCGCCACTGGGCTCGCAATGGCGTGGCCGTGGCCTGGGTCGCCATAGACGAAGAGACTGCCGGGATCGACGCTCGCAACCTCCAATCGATCGGAGTCGCCCGAGAGAAGGCCGAGGAACCCGACGAGGACACGGTCCGGCTCGCTGAAGCCGAATTCGGTCACCTACCCCTTCACCCGTTCGACGATTGCGCAATCGAGGACGCTTTTGAGTGGCTTGCTGAGCGCTACCCCGACCAGCCGCGGGCGGTCTTCGTGGACAGCCTACAGACGGCCAGGACCCGCACCAGCGCGCTCATCGACAGCATCAGGGAGCGCATCGGGCACATCGTCAGCACGGCCAAAGCTTACGCCAGAGCCGAGAAGACGCGGGCCATCGTGGTATTCACGTCCGAGCTGGCGCGCGGAGCATACCGCTCGAAACAGACCGCCGACCAGATCGAGGACCTCGCAGCCTTCAAGGAGAGCGGGGCCATCGAATACCAGGGCCACGTCCTGCTGGTGCTTCGAACCGCCAAGGGCGATGCGGCTCTGACCCACGTCAGCATCCCCAAGAACCGCACGGGTACCAAGGGCGAGTTCGGGCTCCGCTTCGACTTCGAGACAGCCACCTTCACGCCCGAGGACATCGCCGACGATGGCGATTCCGCCCGTCTCGATGAGTTCGACGCGCTGTGTGATCGGGTGCTCGAGGTCGTCCGGCAGAACCCGGGAATCAGCGGTCGCCGGGTGCGCGTCGAGGTCGGTGCCAAGGCGCAGGGTGTCTACGCCGCGCTCGAGAAGCTCGAGGCCAACGGCGCCATTCGAAACACCGCCAAAGGCCGGAGCGGGGCCAAGTGGACAGCACTGAATCGTGCAGTGGAGACAGAACAAGATGACCAGTGATTCCCGTGCTTCCCAGTGCTTCCCAAGTGATT
>JAICQQ010000439.1 GCA_025937785.1 Polyangiaceae bacterium | reverse complement strand
GCGCGCAGGGCGATGGGCGCGGTGGTGCGCTGTTGTTGAGCGAGCGGCCAGGGCCAATAGCGGATCCAGCGGCCACCGAGGGGATCGGAGGCGTCGAAGGCGTCGCGGTCGGTCTCGGGAGTGACCTCGAAGGCGTCGCGGCGGCGTTCGCGGTCGAGGCTCGAGACGATGACGACTGGCCACTCGAGGCCCTTGGATTTGTGGAAGGTGGAGATCGCGACGGCGTTGGCGCTCGAGCCGACGTGCTGTTCGTCGGTGGCGCGCTCTTCGTCGCGCTGGCGGATCTCTTGCTGCGTTTCCTCGAAGTAGCGGAGGAGGCCGGGGAGAGTGGCGGCCTCGCGCTGGTAGTCGCAGCGCTCCTCGTAGTGGGCGGCGAGCGCGCGCAGGGCCTCGAGATTCGAGAGGCGCTGGTCGGGGTCCGGCCAGAGCACCGCCATGGCAGGGACGTCCAGGACGGCGAGGACGCGATCGAGGGTTTCGGCGGGGGACAGGAGCGGGAGCTGGAGGCGCAGGGCGTCGAGGCCGGCGCGCCATGGGGAATGGAGTGCGGGATCGACCTTTTCGGCGTTGGCCTGGATGCGCTGGGCGAGCCACTCGTCGGGCGAATGACCGTTGAAGCCGGTCAGGGCGTCGAGCTCTGCGCTCGCCAGGCTGTCGCGGACGTCGACCAGAAAGCGCAGCGCGGCGGACACGAAGCTGCCTTCGGGCGTGACGAGCAGGCCCACGCGGGGCAACACGCTCGGGATGCCGCGCAACTTCAAGGCCGCCGAGAGTTTGGCTGCTTCGGCGTTGGAATAGACGAGCACGGCGACGTCGCCGGGGCGGACGGGCCGTGTGGCGCCGGTGGTGCGGTCGAGCACCGGGGTTTGCTCGGGCGCAGCGAGGAGGCGCGCGATGCCTCGGGCGAGGGCCTGTTCTTCGTCGCCCTCGAGCCACCAGAGGCCGAGTGGGGGCAGGCGTGCCAGGTCTGGATCGGCCGAGCGTGCGGCGGACGTGACGACCTCCGCGGGGGTGAAGCCTTGTGCCGCGAATGCTGCGGCGAACAGGGTGTTATTGAAGGCCACGAGCTCGGGGCGTGAGCGGTGGTTCTGGCCGAGACGCTCGCTCTGGCCGCCGCTTTGGAGCGTCCAGCTGGTCACGGAGTCCATGAGCGCGGGATCGGCGCCGGCGTATTCGAAGATGCACTGCTTGTGATCGCCGACCCAGACGGAGCGGCCGCAGAGCGCGTGAAGGCGCATGAACAGCGCGAGCTGGATGGGGCTCGTGTCTTGGAACTCATCGACGACCAAGAGCTCGAGCCGCTCGCGGAGCTCGGTCGCGACGTCCGGGGAATCGAGCACCTGGAGTGCGCGGTCGATCATGTCGACGTAGTCGAGCAAGCCGCGCTCGGCCTTCCACATGGCGTAGGCAGCGAGGCCGACTTGCGCAGCCTGGAAGAGTCGCTCCGTCAGCTCTGTGAGGTGCGCTGCGAATCGCGGGTGCGTGTCGTAGGCTGCCGCCGCGTCGCGAACGGGTTCGACCTGCGAATGCAGCTTCTTCGCGGGATCCACTCGGGTCAGCTTGGCCCACTGGTTCCAGGGCAGGTGCCCGCGCCGGAGGGCCTCTGCGCTCGAGCGGAGCAGGGTGATGGCTTCCGCGGTCTTCTTGGTCTTGTCACCGGAAGCAGTGAGCTGCTCGATGGCCAGAGCCAGTGCTCGATCGAGGGCTTGTTCGAGGGCCGCGGCGTCGTCAGCGGGGGGCGGGAGGAGAGCCCGAAGTGCCTGCGCGGAGCGGCGGCCCATCTCGGGCAGGTGTTCTGCGGCGATGCGGTTGCTGCGAGCGAGCGTCATGATGTCGTCGACCGGGCTGACCCAGTCGTAGCGACTGGTGCGGCCGTCCCAGCCGAGCTGAAACTCCGCGGCGCGCCGATCGAGCGCTTCGCGAATCTCTGGAGGGAGCGCATGTTCGAGCGCCGCGCGGAGCAACCGTTGTCCGTCGTTGCCCGCGATGACATCGACTTCTGGGGAAAGGCCGGCATCGAGCGCGAACTCTTTGAGCAGCCGCAGGCTGACGGCGTGGACCGTGCCGAGCAGCGCCAGAGGCAACTGACCGGCACGGTCGAAGTGTCCGGCCTGCAGCAGTTTGCGGCGGACGCGCGCTTCGAGCTCTGCCTGGGCTTTTTTCGTGTACGTGACGCCGACGAGACCCTGGACCGCGATGCTCCCGGCTGAACCGGAGCTCACGGCGTCCGCTACTTCGCGCGTGAGGCGGAACGTCTTGCCGCTGCCGGCGCTGGCGCCGACGAGGCACAGGCCGGTGGCGCCGTGGAGAGGCGCTGTCTGGGGCTTCACGCCAGTTCCTCCCAGCGCCGACCGCAGAGTCCGTCGAACTCGCAGTATTTGCAGGTGGTCTCGACGGCGTACTGGAAGTGGCTGGGCTGTTCTTCTTCGGAGACGCCCAGCGCCGAAAGCAGCGGGAGGGAGTGACGCAGGCCGCTCACCGCAAATCGACCGGCGGCTATCGCTGTCGAGGCGCGGCTCAGGGAGCGCGCAGCGCGGTTCCAAGTGTCGTCCAGGCGGGGTCCGCTCAGGATCTCGGCGCCTTCGAAGATCGGCGACGACAGGCTGAACAACTTGCCCTGCTTGAGTGAGAAATAAGCGGCGCTCGGCAGCGTCGCCTCCGCGCGTTTCGTGGCGTGAGCGTAGGCATAAAGCGCGAGCTGCAACGCGTGGCCCGAGCGAAGTTGATCTCGGTACGCCGCGATCCCCCATTTCGTGTCGATGATGGCCTGTTCTCCTCCGACATGCTCGACGACGAGGTCGATGCGGCCGACGACTTGGGCGGCCCCATGCGTCGCCTCGAGGGGAACTTCGACTGCGACGATGCGTAGACACGCGGCGCGCAACGCTCGTGATAGCTCGACGACGGAAGTGACTAGCTGGCGCTCGAGCTGGCCGCGTTCGAACGCCATTCCGGGCCGCAGCAGCAGTGCCGCCTCGCGCTCGTAGAGCTCGACCAGCAACGCCGTCGCCTGATCGGCGAGCTCTGGATCTTCTGCGTCGAACGCGCCGCGCTGATGAAGCTCTTCGACGAGACGGTGTCCGAGCTTTCCGTTGAGCTGAAATAGCGGCGAGAGCGCGTGGCCGCCCGAGTGCGTACCGGCGCGGTACCGGAGCACCCAACGGAGGGGACACCGCAGCAGGGCATCGAGGCTCTGAAACGACAGGTGGTCGAGCGGGGAGATCGCACAACCCGGGGACCATTCGGTGCGGCCCCCCGGGAGCTCGACGCCAGGGCGAGTGCTGAGGGCGGGGGAGTGCGGTGCGCGGGGTTCCAGCGTGCCGTCGCGGAGTCGAGTGGAAGACACCGTCAACTTCGAGAGAGCGCGTTCATCCAGGCCTGCGCGCGCGACGATCTCGTCCCACAGCGGATGCGTTCCGAGAGAAGTGCCAGCCACACTGCTGGCGCTCACCAACACGACGCGTTCGGTGGCACAGGCCAGCGCGCG
>JAICQQ010000375.1 GCA_025937785.1 Polyangiaceae bacterium | reverse complement strand
GTCCGGGCGACGCTTCACGTCGTCATGGGCCACGTCGTCATGGGCCACGTCGTCATGGGCGGCAGCGCTGATGGTCGCGCTCGGCGGATGCGCTCGTGCACCCGCTATCTCCCATGAAGCGCAGCCTTCCGAGCTGACCGCCGTCGAGCCGCCCAGCGGCCCTGCATCGCCCCCGAGCGCCCCCCCAAGCGCCGAGCCTGCTGCCGTCCAGATCACCGCCCCCCTCGAGAGTCGCCCGCTCGACGCCCGGGAGGTCGCCAGGCTCGTCGAAGATGCCCGAACAAACGACACTGCCGAGCTCGTGCTCGTGAAGGACGACGAGCTGGTGGGCGACTGGCGCTTCACGAAGGCTCAGGGCCCGATTCCGGTCATGTCGATCACCAAGGGGATCCTGAGCCTCGCGATCGGAAGCTTGATCGATCGTGGCAAGCTCCGGCTCGATCAACCGGTGCATGAGCTGTACCCGTCATGGAACACCGGCAGCAAGCGGAAGGTGACGATCTTTCACCTGCTGACCCACACGTCGGGTCTGGACGAGGGCAAGGGCACCTTCGAAATCTACCGGCAGCGGAGCTTCGTCCAGTTCACCTTGGACAGCGACATCGTCTTCGAACCGGGGACGCACTACCGGTACTCCAATCGCGGAGCCAATCTGGTGAGCGGCATCGTCGCCAAGGCCGCGGGCATGCCCACGGACCGCTATGTCGACGAGGTGCTGTTCGAACCGTTGGGGATCCGGGTCTACTCTTGGTCGCGCGACGCCGTGGGGCAACCGCATGGCCTCGCGGGGCTGCATCTCTTGCCGCGAGATCTGGCGAAAATTGGTGAGCTCCTGCTCCACGAGGGTGCGTATCAGGGGCGTCAGGTCGTCAGTCGCGACTGGGTCCAGCGCTCACTCAGCCTGGGTTCGGCAACCCAGCCCACGAACCGGCGCAAGGGCATCGGGTGGACGCTGATTCCCGACACGACCCACATCAGCGTCGACGCGACGATTGTCGCAGGTTGGCGCGGCGCTGGCGCAGACGAGGCCTTCATTGCCAAGACCGCGCCACTCGTCGGGCGCCGCTTCGAGTCGGTGCCGTCCTTCGTGCAGGCGCTGCAGCAGCTGTTCGGCGACCCGAAACTCACGGAATGGAACCAGAACACCTGGCAGCGCGACGTCCCCGACGCCCGCTTCGAGTTCGGCCCGAGCGTTGGGATCTACGCTGAAGGCACCCTCGGGCAATACTTGGTCGTCCTGCCGCGCGACCGTCTGGTTGCCGTCCGTATGCGCCGGGAGCCCAAGAACATCGCCCAGCGCAACGACCCCGAGCGAACCTTTCCAGATTTCGTCGAGCGCGTGCGCGGTCTGTTGGACACCGGCACGGGTGACGACTCGGTCAGTCGTCGCTGAGAGTCCGGGCCTCCCAATCGATCCAATCACCGGGATTGAGCTGGGTCCCCGCGTGAATGCTGCCGGGGTCTTCATTGTCGTGCTTCAGGAAGCGCTGCACACTTCGCACGAGCGAGGGGGTGTAAGCCTCCGAGTACTGGCAGTGTGTACTATTGGGGATATCCGAAAAGTAGTTGAGATTCCCCAGCGCCCCGAGCGCCTCCCATACTTTGGACCCCGCCAGAGCCGCCATATGGCCCGCGGGCGCCCACATCTGCGCGACGTGTGGGTTTTCGAGGATCATGAGTCCGCGCGGCGCGATCGCCGCAATGAGCGCGTGCGTGTCGATCGGTAGCTGGCTGGTGTTGAGCACGAAGGGCTCGAAGTCGTTGCTAAACGAGAGCTGTCCCCAAAAGTTGCCATTGGTGTCCTCGGTGGGAATGGCATCCGCAATGCGATAAGCGGGAACTCCGCCGGTGCTCGTCTCGTGCGGAATGGTGAGCGCGATCCGCTCGTCGAACAGACCAATGGCAAACGCTCCCTTGCCAAGGCGCGAACAACCCGTCACGCCCAGGCGATCCCAAGCGATCAGATCCTGGTCCGTGTTCTGCAGCACGTCCACCAAGCGACTCGCACCCCAGGACCAAGCCTGCAGCAACCCCGCGGTGTGGAGGCCACCATAGATCTCGTAGAACTTGCCCTGCTTCAATTGGTTCCGGACATCTCCCTGCTTTAGGTTACCCTCGGGCTGATGCTCCGTGCCGATTTCGCCGTTGTCGTAGGTGATGATGGCGACGCCTTCGTTCAGGAAGACGTCTCGCGGAATGCCACCGAAGCTCCCGAGATAAATCACCGCCGGATACGGCGCGGACCCGGTGCTCGGCAAGGTCACTGAAGTCGAGAAGTCAATCGGCCCACTCTCCGCTGGCGTCGTCCCGCGCGTGGCGCGCGCCGCATCACGCGAGTTCGCGGACGTGCGTCTGGTTCCAGTCACGAAGCTCGACGAGGAGTTTGCGGCCGAGACACCGCGCAACGTGGTGATCGTCGCCGCTCGACAGTAGCGAGCTGCACTCGCGGCTTTCGAGGGGAGAGCCACGAGGCGCCGCGCTGAAAGGCTGCAGCCCCCGGGGGAGCCACCGAACGCGGCGGTTCGAGGCGGCTGAGCCGCCGGGCGACACGGCTGCAGCTTGGGTTGCCAATCCGCATCCCCTAGGGCACACTGACGCTACCCATGGCTGGAGACTCTTGTCTGGTGTGCGGCGGCGACGGACGTATCGCGAACTCCTTCGGGGGTGGCGAGAAGGTGTGTCCGGCGTGCCGCGGCAACGGGCGGCGCGTCGAAGAAGCGCTGCTCCGAGACGTGACGAAGACGAAGCCTTCGCACTACACGAACGCTGCCAAGGCAGCAGCTCCCGCCAAAGCCACCTGGCCGACGACCGCGGCAGGCGGCGCGCTCGCGAACGAGGTCAAGGCCTCGAGCCTCTCGGAAGAGGCCAAGGCGCGCATCGTTCGCGAGATCATCGAATACGAGGGCAGCCACGGTCACTGCACGCAAACCTTCACGAAGAAGGTACGCAGGCAGCTGCGCTGAGCTGAGCTGAGCGAGCACGCGGCGACGCGCCTCCACTCAGTCCCGAGTCGGTTGCACCCAGGGCAGAGCCGCAGGCATCGCTGGCTGGTGACCGATTCAATACAGTCGTGGCACCACCCCGAACCAGCTGCTGCAGCACGTCGAGACGGTCGTCGATGAAGTGGGTCGCACCGATGGTGATAGTGCTCGCGCTTCTCGGGTAAAGGTGCGCAGGCGTTCGAGCACCGCCGCCGGGGAAACCCGAACCACAGCCGATGGGGAGACGCGCGGGGACAGTGTCAGGCGAAATCCGCGGTGACACCGTCCCTTGGGAGCCTTTCCACGGTTTCTCGCAGAAACGGCGATAGCACCTTACATGACCGGGAATAGGGGAGCTTGGAAGCGCTACCAGCGGGCACCCAGCAGGCCCAGGCCCGCGGTCGCAGGTGGTGCCCTCCACTCCCCCACCTTCTCGAGAACATGAAATGAGAACATTCGATCCCGGAATCCGAGTTGCCTCCCTGCTTCCGTTCCTCACGCTGGCTGCGTGCAGCAGCAGCACGACGAATGAGCCCATCGTCAGTGACGGTGGTTCGACCGTGACGGGTACGTCCACGACGGGCGCGGGCACAGTGACCAGCGGCGGCCCGGTCACCAGCGGCGGCCCGGTCACCAGCGGCGGTCCGATGACTGGTGGGGCTGTCGGTACGACGACGAGCGCCGGACCCACCGTCACTAGCGGCGGCCCCACCACCGGCGGCGTGACCACGACCATGGGCGGCACGACCGACGGCGGCCCCACGATGACCGGCGCCGGCGGCGCGAGCGCGACCACGGCGAGCACCACCGGCGACATCACTGGCGTCAGCGGGGAATGGGGCACCGAAGAGAACCCGAGCGCGGGCTGCCCCGTGCCTGCCATGCCCGGCTTCGACTCGCTGCCTGCGAACTCCAAGCTGCCCGATCCGTTCACGAAGATGGACGGCACACGCATCACCGACAAGAGCGAGTGGCTCTGCCGTCGGGAAGAGGTCCTTCAACAGACTTACGAATACATCTTCGGTGACAAGCCTGTTCCTCCGGAAGGCTCCGTCTCGGGCACCGTCAGCAGCAACAGCATCACCGTCAACGTCGACGACGGCACAGGCAGTACGTCATTCATGGTCGGTGTCAACATGAACGGAGCAACGGCACCCGCCCCGGCCATCATCACCTACTCCAGCGGTGCCCCGGTCCCCAACGGTGTTGCTACGATCAGCTTCAGCCCCATCGAGCGGGACGGCGGCAGCGGCGACAAAACCGGGCCCTTCTATACCATGTACGGGGCGAACCACCCTGCAGGATACCTCGCCGCGCAGGCCTGGCAGGTGAGCCGCATTCTCGACGTGTTGGAGCAAGATCCCAGCGTGATCGACCCCTACCGGGTCGGCGTCACTGGGTGCTCGCGCTACGGCAAGGGCGCCTTCATCGCTGGAGTACTCGACAATCGCATCGCGCTCACCATCCCCGTCGAGTCCGGCCTCGGCGGCACCGTGGGCTTGCGTCTGGTAGAGGTCATCGATTCCTACAGCGGCAGCGAGTGGCCTTATCACGGCATCAGCTACGTGCGTTGGATGTCGGAGGTAGCGCTCGGCCCATTCACCTCCGGCAACAACGCCGGGGCCGACAACACGGATAAATTGCCGATCGACATGCACGAGCTGATGGCCCTGATCGTTCCGCGCGGCCTCTACATCGTCGATAACCCGAGCACGATGTACAACGGGCTCGACCGCAACTCGGCTTGGGTCACCGGAAACGTCGGCAAGCTGATCTACGAAGCGCTGGGCGTTGGCGACAACATGGCCTACCAGGGGGCCAGCGGTAGCCACTGCCAATGGCGCCAACAGTACCAACCCACACTGGACGCCATGATCGACAAGTTCCTGAAAGGCAACGCTGCTGCAGCCACAGGCAATGTGGACACCGACCTCCCCAACCCGCCCAACGCCACAGACCACATCGACTGGGAACCGCCGACGTTGTCGGGCGAGCTCTGAGACTTTAGAACCTATCTCGGTATCTCGGTATCTCGGTATCTCGGTCTCAGGATCCTACACATCTCGCTTCCGAGAAGCGGTGATGTCACAGCACTCGAGGCGATGCACTCGAGGCGATGAGTCTTCAGCCCCGGCCGCTGACAGCCAAGGCGCCCCCCGTTCCCACCCCCTCAGCGGCCTGCCGCCGCTCACGCTCTTCCGCAGTCCAGTCGTCCCGCCACTCGCTGGGTCCCCGCGCCACTCGCTGGGTCCCCCGCGCCGCTGGCCGCGACGCTGGTGGAAGCCACCCGCACGGCGCCTCGCAGCACGTATCGAGCGAGTGGTTCCCTGACTTTGAGCGGCTTCCGCGCCCGCTGGTGGGCCATGAAGCCTGTGCCGTAGTCGCGATCGGCTTCCAAAGCATTATGCGCCGGGCACCTGAGGCCAAGGTTATCAGCTGTGTCCGCACCACCTTTGGCCCAGGGCTTCTTGTGAGCGAATTGCAAGCCACGTGTCGCATT
>JAICQQ010000222.1 GCA_025937785.1 Polyangiaceae bacterium | reverse complement strand
GTGCGCCAATGCAGCAATTAAAGCACGTCGCCAATCAAGCTGTAACTACACGCAGCGATGCATCCGAACTCAACTGCGCGAAAACAAACAACTCTCAAAGAATGGATGCAGTGCGTCGGGTCAACAAGGGGATCCTGAATGTCACATCATGGTTAGCCCTCGGGGTCCCACCGGAGAGGCGCCTTCCTGATCTTCCCGTCTTCCTGTGAGTTTTGGATGCCTTCGATCCACCTGGCGGCGGCGCTGGGTCGCCGCTGGCGGAAGCGTTATCGCCACCCATGAAACTGCGCGCAAGGCCATGGAGGCGGGCGGTATGGGGGTTGCATTGGGGGGGCATGCTCGAAAGCAACATCGTCTCCATTTCGGATGCGCAGAAGCCGGCGCGTCCTGACCTCCGCGAACGCTCACTACGCTACGGCGTGGGAGCGTTGAGCGACCAGGACTTGGTGGCTCTCGTCTTGAGCACCGGCCAAAATGGCAGCTCCGTGCGAGAGATCGCGCATCGGTTGCTGGTGAGCACCGCCGGACTCACCGGTATGGCAAGAATGGGAACAGCGAGCCTCGCAGGCGAATACGGCATCGGCCCCGCAAAGGCCACCCGGCTCGCCGCCGCGTTGGAGCTGGGACAACGTGTGTTTCGAGAAGCCGTCGAGGAGCCGCGCCTCGTGCTCACCAGCGTCGACGATGTCCAGCGCTGGGCGCGGCCGCGCCTCGCCACACTCGAGCACGAAGAGGTCTGGCTCTTGTGCCTCGACGGTCAGAACGGGCTCAAGGCCGCCAGGCGCGTCGCACAAGGTGGGCTACACGGGTGCGCTCTCACCCCCAGGGACGTGCTCCGTCCCGCAGTCCGCGCCGCTGCCAGTGCCATTATCCTGCTGCACAACCATCCGAGCGGCTCGCCGGACCCCAGCCCCGAGGATATCGAAATGACTGGGCAGCTCGCGCTCGCCTCTCAAATGTTGGGCATGCCGTTGGTCGACCACGTGGTCGTGGCTCGAAATCGTGCCTGCTCGCTCGCAGAGCTGGGCGTCATCCCGTAGGCCGGTCTACCGGCACCGGAATCCACTCAGGGATCTCGGGCGGTCGCCGGCCGCGCGCCGGCTGCCACAACTTGGAGAAATTGCGCCGGTTTTGTATCCTGAGGGGCAGATGCAAAACGAGGTTCGGTTCTCGGCGCTCACCGATGTCGGAAAGAAGCGCGACCACAACGAAGACAACTTCCTGGTCGACAAGAAGCTCGGCCTCTTCGTGGTCTGCGATGGGATGGGGGGCCATGCAGCCGGAGAAGTCGCGAGCGCCATCGCAGTGCGCACCTTCCATGAAGAGATCAAGAAAGGCCGAGACCTGATCGACGACTACGCCGCCGGCAAGACCGGCTCCGAAAAGGTGAACGCGCGCGACATCCAGCACATGCTGGAGTTCGCCATCAACCGAGCCTCGAGTCGGGTGCACGCCGAGGCCGAGCGCGACACGGGCAAGCGCGGCATGGGCACCACGCTGGTAGCGCTGCTCATCATCGGCACCCAGGCGTTTCTCACCTACGTGGGTGACAGCCGCATCTACATGCTGCGCGACGGTGTACTGCAGCAAATGACCGAGGACCATACGGTCTACAACGAGCTCATCAAGCGCAAGAAGATGTCGCGCGAGAAGGTCGAGAAGCTCGCGCAGAAAAATGCCATCACGCGTGCGGTCGGTGTCTACGAGCACGCCGAGCCCGACAGCCTGATGGTCGACTTGCTCGCTGGCGATCGCTTCCTTCTATGTACGGACGGCCTCTACCAGTACTTCGAAAACGACATGGAGACCATGGGCCGGCACGTGATGGATCCGGACATGGACGCCGGCATCAAGCTGCTGGTGGACGGCGCGAACCAGGCGGGTGGTTCGGACAACATCACCGGCGTCATCATCACCGTAGGTGACGCGAAGGAGCGCGACGAAGATCGCGCGAAGCGCCTCCAACTCAAGCGCGACATTCTGGCCCGGATGCCGCTGTTCCGCCCACTCAACGATCGGGAGCTGCTGCGGGTGCTGCAGGTCACCGACGTGGTCCCGTACCGCGCCGGACAGCTCGTGATGCGAGAAGGCGAACGCGGCGAGGAGCTGTTCATCGTCCTCAGCGGCAACCTCAAGGTCATGCGAGGCGACACGGAGCTCGCGACGCTGTCGACAGGTGACCACGTGGGCGAAATGGCCCTGGTACGCAGTCAGCCGCGTTCGGCGAGCGTGGTGGCCGCTACCGAAAGCGATCTCATGGTGATCCGGCGCACGGAGTTCTTCGAGATCTTGCGCAAGGAACACCAACTCGCGGTCAAGCTGCTGTGGCAATTCCTGGGTGTGCTCGCCGAGCGACTCGCCGAAACCAATCGGGAGCTCGGTCAGGCGCGCGAGGAGCTCGCGGCCGAAGACATCAGCGATGCCTTGTTCGAAGTCGTCGAAGGGGACGAGGAAGAAGATCGGAAGACACTCGTGCTGCCGCCACCGCCCGAGAACTGAACCGATGGACCACACCCGCAAGCCTGGGGCACGCACGAGCAACGCGGCGGCCTGCTTCGGCGTGGCGAGCACGGTCCTCAGCGTGGGTTGGTGTTGCGCCTGCGACCCGTCCCCCAAGGGGCCGGTAGCTTCGGCGGCGCCCAGCTCGAGCGTGCAGATCGCGCCGCCCCGACCGCCGTCGGCGAGCGCGAGTGCGAGCGCGAGCGCGAGCATGCGCGCTACCGAGTACTGCCGTGCGCTCACGGTGACGGGCGAGGTGCTGGTAGATGGTGCGGCGCCGCTGAAGCGCGGAGACGAAGTCGACGGCAAGCGCTGGTTGACCCTGAAACCAGGGGCCAGCGTCGTGATTCGTCACGCGCACAGCTCGCGCGAGTATGCCCTGAGCGGGCCTGGTCGCGCTCGCCCCTGCCACCGCGGCGAGGAAGAGGTGCTGCTCGCGGCAGGCGAGTTCAAGGCGACCAGCGGCGGCGGCGCACGACCGGGCGCCTTCGTGACGCTGGCGACGCCTTGGGGCACGCTCCGCTACGGCAATGCTGACGCTTCCATTCGGGCGACGAGCCAAGCCGCCGAGGTCCGCGTCACCACCGGCACCGTGTGGGTGGATGCCGCTCAGGGCGCGAAGCTGCTGGGCGACGCGAAGCTTACCGGCCCCAAAGCCAGGGCTACACTTCGAGCGACCGGCGAGTACAGCCGCGACGCGATCGTGAGCGCGTGCGAGGCGGACTCCAAAACCGCGGAAGAAAAGGCCGAGTCCCTGCTGAAAGGACGAGGCCAACCCGGCTTTGGCGCCGAGGCGGCCGAGCACATGCGCCTGCGGGCCGCGGCTCGGCGGTCGTGCCAGGTCGCGCAGGCGACCCTCGGATTGGCCGTTGAGCCTGCCGAGGCGGCGGCGCTCGAGAAGCGGCTCGACGGCGCTAATAGCCGCTGGCAACGAGTGCCCCTCAGCGTCACCCGGAAGCATCAACAAAAGTGATGCGCCGTTGACAGTTTCCGCTGTGCCCCGGTAGCGTCCGCAAAGCACAGGCGAACGTATGGGCTTCCTTCGAACTGAGCAGCACCGTGGCCGCTTCTTGCTCCCCGCTGCCTGCGCCTGCGTCAGTCTCGGGCTAGCCCCCTCCGCGCTGGCCGATGAACCGCGTGCGGCCAACGAGCCACGCCTGTTGGAGGAAACTGCCGGAATTACCCAGGTCGTCGACGCCTTCGACGAAGGCGATCTGTTCGATCTCAAGCTCTCGCTCGGTTACGAGTACAGCATGCGCAGCGCGCCGATCCGGCGCGAGACATCCATCATTCAACCCGGGTTGAGCACCGGTGGCTACGTTTCGGATGCGCTCAGCGTGGCCGAATACGAAGAATCCACGAGCCGCCTGCAGACGCGAGCGGAGATCGGCCTGTACAAGGACATCGCGCTGATCCTGCGCATGCCGGTCATCCTGAGCCACTCCAGAAAGCTGTCGGATCTGGACGGGAGCTCCGACACGAACTCGCTGAACACCCAAGGCTTGGTGGGTGAATCATTGTTCAGCGTGCCGTTCGAGTCGCCCACGCGCAGCGGCATCGAGTACCTGGCGGTCGGATTCGATTTCGGCTTGATGAATCAAACGCGCGATTGGACCAATCCCACGTGGATCGTCGGTTTCGAGGGGCGCTTCGACGTTTCCGAGCCGATGCACGCCTGCAACGAAAACCCCGAGCCCGAAGGCGTCAAGTGCGCCTACCCCTCGGACGTGAATCGCAACGGGCGCTCCGACGGCGACGACGAGGGTAGCTTCTCGGGCGAGCGTGACCCCGGGGTGAGCCGGGGCACCACGGGGCTCGAAATCCACACCTACGTTTCGAAGCGCGTGAAGTACATCGAACCCTACGGCGGCTTTCTCGCGCTCCTCGAGTTCCAGAACAACTCGAGCGACTACGGGGCTACGGACCTGGAAGGCTCGCTGGTCAATCGCCCACCGCTCAGGGGTTCCATGGTGGTGGGGCTCGAGGTGATCCCCTGGGAGATCCGCGAAAAGTTCCAACGCATCGCGCTCGATTTTCGTTTCACCGGTACCTACGTTTCGGAAGGACGCGACTACTCCGAGCTGTTCGACGCGCTGGGATCGAGCCCAGCGCCTTCGCTGCGCAACCCGAACTACGCTGCGTACCACGCGAATCCGGACCCCGACGGCCCAGCCTCCGTCGTCGATCCGAACTCACAGAAGGTGTACGTCACCGGCCTCACGGATGTGCAACAGCACGGCGATTACCTGCTCAGCACCCAGTTTTCATTTCAAGCTGGCGAGTTCATCAAGTTCAATCTCGGAGCGGGCTACCGCATCATCCAGTCGCACATGATCACCTTCGATCAGCCGTGCAATCCCAACATCGACGCGAGCCCCGGCGAGTCGGGTCCGTGCCAGAGTGACTCGGGTGACCTGAGCGGCTTGCCCAACCCCAATTATCGCCGGGTGATCAACGCCCCGGGGCGCCGGTTCATGGTAGGCACCAGTACCGGGTTGCAGGCGTGGCTCAACGCTTCCGTCATGTTCTGAGCTGCCGAGCGTCCCCATGCAGGGCCCTCCCTCGAATGTCGCGCGCTGGTCGGTAATCGCCGTCGTGCTCTCGTGCAGTTCCGGTGCCGCTGCGGCGCCGGGCGATCTGCTGCTCTTCCCCACCCAGGTAGCGGCCACGGAAAAGTTGCAAGTGAGCGCCGGCGAGCAGGCACAGCTCTTGGACCAGGTTCTCGAAGGTGCGGCTCCCGATCTAGAGCTCACGCTCGTGCGCCAAGCCCCCTCCCTCGAACCCGATGAGCTCAGCGAAGAGTCCTTGCCGGGCCTGGCGCGAACGGCGTGGGTCGTGGTGCCGACCCTGACGTTGGACGCGCAGGGAATGAAGCTGAAGCTGACGGCCGTAGCGCCTGGTTCGCGGGTACTGCTGACGCGTGTTCAACGCTTCAAGGCGCCCGAGCTAGAAATGAAAGCCGTCGTGATGCTGCAGGAGCTCATGCAAGCCGGTCGCGAACACGAGGGTCCGGGAGGCACGGGCGCCCCGGCAGTCTCGACGTCGTCTTTGGATCAGGCGCCAGATTCGGACGGCGAGGCCGTGCTGGCGCTCAACACCACGCTCTTCGGCGGCTACGTCGGCTTCACGGCGCACAGGGCGAGCGGATCGGACGACTCGCGTCTGCTGTATCCGTTGATCGCCCTCGGTGCCGGCGTCGGGCTCGGATCGGCCATGCTGATCGCCGACGAATGGAACATCACGGAAGGCAGCGCGTGGTACTTGTCCGCGGGCCTCGTGTGGCCCACCCTCGCGGGTATCAGCTTGGCGGAGGGTTACGACGCCAGGCAAGAGCACCGACACTTGTATGGTCTGCTCGGTGCCACCAGCGGGCTGACCTTGGCGACCACGATGGTGAGTCTGCACACGACGACGCGCGGGCAGGCCGCGCTTGCGCACTCCGGAGGCGCTTTTGGCACGTTGCTCGGCGGCTTGACCGAGGCGCTCGTGCACCCCGCATTGGAGGATCCACCCCTGCGCGGCATCGGTTACGGTTCTGCAGCGGGCGTCGTGTTGGCGGGAGCCCTGGCGCCCATCATCGAGACCAGCCCGTCGCGCGTGCTGTTCGTCGATCTGAGCGCCAGCCTGGGGGCGCTCACCGGCGCCGCGGTCGCCGCGCCAGTGTTGCTCGTGGGCGACGAAGGCGACGAGGTGAGCGACGGGCGCAGGCGTGTGGTGGTCGCCAGCGTCATGGGCGGCGCGGTACTTGGCGGGGCGCTCGGCATCTGGATGACTCGCGAAGAGACCTCCGTGCGGGGTAACCTGCCCACCTACACGGTGCGGCCGGAAGTGGGTGTGATCGGGGTGAGCGAGGCCTCCGACGGCAGGCTCTCGCCGCAGTACGGCGCCGGGCTGAGTGGCACCTGGTGAGCGCCGATACCAAGCCACTCGAGTTCGTGGTAGACGCCGGCGACGCCGGTAGGCGGCTCGATCAGTTCGTGATGGAGCGCCTGACCGGCTACAGCCGGCGAACGACCGCTCGCCTGTTCGAACAGCGCCGCGTGTCGATCGACGGTTACCCGGGGAAGAAAGGCATGCTGCTGCGAGCGGGCCAACGCGTGAGCGTGAACGTGCCCGAAGTCGACGTCATGGAGCCCCAGCCGGAGCTTCCGCTCGAGCTGGTGCTGGTACGCCACGACTTGGTCATCGTCGACAAGCGCCCAGGCGTGCCCTCCGGCGCCGTGCGCCCCGGCGACAGGGACACGGCCGCGGCCGCACTGTTAGGCCGGTTTCCCGAGATGCGTGGCGTGGGCTTCAACGAGCGCGAGCCGGGTCTGGTGCATCGACTCGACACGTTCACCTCCGGCCTCTTGCTGGCTGCCCGGGATCAGGCCACGTTCAGCGCACTTCGGGACGCCCTCGACAACGGCCAGCTCGTCAAACGTTACCTGGCGCTCGTGATCGACCGCGACGTGCCCGACACTGCGACCGTACATGCGGCGCTCGGTCCGCATCGCTCGAACCGGCGCAAGGTGAGCGTGCTCGAGGGCAACGCCGCCTACTACGGCCGACCTGCGACCACGCACTTGACCGTACTCGAGCGGCGGAGCGGCTTCGCGCTTTTGGAGATCCGGGTGGGCGCAGCCTACCGTCACCAGATTCGGGCGCATCTTGCCTACAAGGGCTGGCCCATCGTGGGCGATGAAATCTACGGGGCGGAGCCTTGCCCAGAACTCGGACCGGGCCGGCACGCCCTGCATGCCTGCTACATGCGCTGTACCGGCAGCCGGGTGCTCGACTTCGAAGTCGAAAGCCGATTGCCCAGCGATATGGCCGCGCTCTTGGGTGCTGACTCCTGAGCGCGCCCGGGGCGGACCTGCGCCAGCGTCTTCACGACCTCTTCCGTCAGCTCGGCGCACATGGCGCGAGTCGGCAGTTTCGGGCGCAGCAGCGCGACGCGTTCACTGCTCGAGCGTCCACGCGACCACACCACGCTGCGAGGCAGCGCATAGTACGCGGGGGAGTCCTCGCGTGCGCGCACGATCAGGCACGGCAGATCGATGACGGTTCCCGAACCGACCTGATACTCGAGGCCGAGTTCGATCGCGATCAAACCCGGCGGCATGCCTTCTGGCTCGATCAGCAGGCGCAGCTCGTCCGGTTCGGCCTGTCCCTCCGGAAAGCGCGAGAGCGGCGTCACTTTCCAGCCGTTGCCTCGCAGGCGCCGGGCGAGCGACGCGAACAACTTGCGTGGACGCGCCACCGGATCCGGCGGTAGCTCGCCGGCCCGCCCCGTGCAGAATACCGGCAGCAAACAGGCCGAGCCGAGCACCAAGACCAGCGCGTGGTAAGGGCTGTGCGGAAACAAAAGCAGCGCAGGGACGCAAAACGCCGCGAGGCCCAGTACGAAGACGCAGAAGCCCGGAAGCGAACCGCTGTCGAGCCAGCGCCCGGCTTCTTGCGTCCGTCGCGGGCGAAACGCCTCGGCGTCGTTCGTCCGCGCCCAGTTGCCCGGGCCGCGCATCCTGGGCTCGAGCCGCGGCGGCAGCAGCGCGGCGAGCAGCATGCTCGTGACCAGCAGTACCCCTGCAAGCGTCGGGTACTCGGCAGCGGCGGCGGTCAGCAGCGCTGCGCCGAGCACGACGCCAGCCAGGGCCGCTCTGAGCGCGCTCGGGATCGGCACCAAGGATCGCGGCTCTGCACGCTTGACTCGGCAAAGCTTGCGACTCGAGCTCCACTTGAGCCCCACCAGGCACGCGTAAGCGAAGCCGGCGCCTATCGCCAGCAGCAGCCACGACACCCGCAACTCCCCGAGCAGCTCCGAAGAGGCTTTGGCAGGTGCTATCGGCGCCGCTTCCGGTGGCGTGAAAGCATCGAAGCTGCGAGCGCTCGCCTGAAACCGCCACAGCGCCGGCTCGCCCTGCGCAACGTGCGCTCGCACGAGCTCGAGCTCGTCCTTGTCGGCTCCCCTCCGGACCTGACTCACGAGCAGGCCTTCCAGCTCGACATTCAGCTCGGCTTCCGGTGCAGGCGACGGGAGACGCGGCGGACTGTCGCCGCGCGGCAAGCGGAACACTGCCTTGGCCGAGTCGATGCCGTCGGCGAGTCGCGGCCCCACCCAGGACAGGTACACCGCGCCGTCTCTTTGCTCGATCAGGTCTCGCGCTACGAAGTTCGAGCGGTAGCTGAACTCGAAATGATAGACCCCCGCACCAAGACCTTTCTTGTCGTCGACTTCGAGCGTGACGCTGCCGTCATCGCTCTTGTGCACCAAGAGCGGCCAGGTGTGCTTGCTCCCGGTCAGAACGCGAGCCACCGTCGCGTCCGGGTTGAGCTCGGCGTCGTCGTCGACGCCATCGATCCGCAGACTCTTCAAGGGACCGCCGCTGACCTTCACCACCAAGGTGTGGCCCACCGTTGCGCGGCCCGCGCGGTCCAGATCCACGGTCGCGGTGTGGGAGCGAATCGTGGTCTCGACCCAGGCGGCAGCGGCGCTAGGCCAGAGCCCAAGCGTCAGGGCGAGGAGCAGGGCGAACACATGTAGGTGACGCGCGTACACGGTGTCTCACGCATAACGAGTGCTCCGAAACTTGGGCAAGAAACCGACGACCGGACCGTCAGCCGACGTGCACCACGGCGCGGGCACCCGAGTGATGCGTGGTCTGCATGTGGAGCTTGATGGCGCAGCGCGCCGACGCGCCGAGATCGACGAAGCGGAAGTGCCCCAAGCCCTCGGTGGCCCCCAGAAACTCAGCGCGCGCATCGACGGCAAAGCCGCCAGGAAGCTCGAAATAGAGATCGACTAGCGCCCCCGTCCCCCAGTCGCGCCCCGATCGAATCGCGACTCCGCCGGGCGAGATGTCGTTGATCTCTGCAGCTTCCCAGCTGCGGAGCGAGTCCACCAAGACCGGGACTTCGAGCGCCACCCGCGGAAAGCGCCGCCGATCGACCACCTCTGTGCCACGACCTTTTGTAAGATCTGCCACCACTGAACTTAGTGGCTGCAGCCACTGTGCCAAAGGCAGAAAGCTCCGTTCCGGCCTAATTCTGGTGAGACAAAGCCGGTCCCGACCCCGCAGGGTGTGCAGCCGGCGACGCGAGCCTGCCAGCAATGTCACACCCCAAATGCCAGCCCGAGGGTGTTTGACACACTGCACCATGGCCCCCACAAAACGAAGCGCGCGACGCCGCAGGACCAGTAGTCCGAGCGGGTCGCGCGATTCTGTCTTCCGGTCGGCTGAGGCCTAGCTGGTCTCTTCGAACTCGGCGTCGATCACGTCCTTCTTCTTCTCTTTCTCGGACGCGCCACCGCCAGCGCCGTTCGGTCCGGGCGGCGCAGCAGCAGGGTCGCCACCAGCGCTCTGATACAGCTTGCTGGCAAGCTCGTGTGCCTGCTTCTCGAGTCGCTCGAGCACGTCTTGCACCTTCGCGTCGTCTTGCTTCTCGATCGCGTCGCGGCCCTGCTTGATCAAACCTTCGAGGGCGGAAACGTCGCTCGCGTCGAGCTTTTCCTTGTTGTCTACGAGCTGCTTCTCGAGCGTGTAGCAGAGGTTGTCGAGCTTGTTGCGGCGCTCGATTTCCTCGCGGCGCCGTCGATCTTCCTCCTCGTGCGCGGCAGCGTCGGTGACCATCTTGTCGATGTCGTCCTCGCTGAGGCCGCTGCTCGCCGTGATGGTGATCTTCTGATCTTTGCCGGTGGCGGTGTCTTTCGCCATCACGGAGAGAATACCGTTGGCATCGATGTCGAAGGTCACCTCGATCTTCGGCATGCCTCGCGGAGCCGGCGGTATGTCGCTCAGGCTGAACTTGCCGAGGGTGCGGTTGTAACGTGCTTCGGCGCGCTCGCCCTGCAACACGTGAATCTCGACCGTGGTCTGGCTGTCACTCGCGGTGGAGTAGATCTCCTTCTTCTGCGTGGGGATGGTGGTGTTCCGAGGAATCATCACGGTCATCACACCACCCAGGGTCTCTACACCGAGCGAGAGCGGGGTCACGTCGAGCAACACGACATCCTGAACGTCGCCCGCGAGCACGCCACCTTGCACGGCAGCGCCCACCGCGACCACCTCGTCGGGGTTCACGCCGCGATGCGGCTCTTTCCCGAAGAACTTGGTCACCGTTTCACCGACGAGCGGAATACGCGTCGAACCACCCACCATCACGACCTCGTCGATGTCGCCGGGCTGCTTCTTGGCGTCAGCGAGCGCTTTGCGCACGGGTTCCATGGTGCGATCGACCAACGGCCGGATCATTTGTTCGAGCTTGGCGCGCATGAGCTGCGTCTGCAGATGCTTCGGACCGCTGGCGTCTGCAGTGAGGAACGGCAGGTTGATGGTCGTCTCTTGCTTGTTCGACAGTTCGATCTTCGCTTGTTCGGCGGCGTCCTTCAGGCGCTGGATCACCATCTTGTCCTTCGAGACGTCGAGACCGGTGTCGCGTTTGAACTCCGCGATCAACCACTGCATGATGGTATCGTCGACGTCGTCGCCGCCCAGGTGCGTGTCACCGTTGGTCGCGATCACTTGCACGACGTTGTCACCCACCTCGAGGATCGAGATGTCGAAGGTGCCACCGCCGAAATCGTAGACCGCGATGATCTCGTTGTTCTTCTTGTCGAGCCCGTACGCCAGCGCAGCCGCTGTCGGCTCGTTGATGATGCGCTTGACGTCGAGGCCCGCGATTTTTCCTGCGTCCTTGGTGGCTTGGCGCTGCGAATCGTTGAAGTAGGCTGGAACCGTGATCACGGCCTCTGTCACCTTTTCGCCCAGATAGTCTTCAGCAGCCTTCTTCAGCTTCTGCAGCACCTTGGCGCTCACTTCCGGCGGCGCCATTTGTTTGCCGCGCACGTCGATCCAAGCGTCACCGTTCTTGCCCTTGACGAGCTTGTACGGGAAGCGCCCCGTCTCTGCCTCGACCTCCGCAAAGCGTCTGCCGATGAAGCGCTTCGCCGAATAGACGGTGTTCTCGGGATTGGTAACGGCCTGGCGCTTGGCGATCGTCCCCACCAAGATTTCGCCCTTGTCGTCCCACGCCACTACGGACGGGGTGATGCGGGCGCCCTCCTCGTTGACGATGACCTTGGCCTCTTTGCCTTCCATGACGGCCACGACGCTGTTGGTCGTGCCCAAATCTATACCGATGATCTTACCCATTTCGGTTCTCCATCTTTCGCCGTTCGACCGGCAGTCGTCCTCAGCGTCGTCGCGGAACGACCAAAAACAGGGCTGCGCCGGGATAACACTGCGCCTTGATGAGACTGCGCCGTGGTAACTCGGTGCCCTCCCCCTGGTAGCCGGGCCGGCTTTTTTCTGGGGGAACGGTCGGAAAATAACCACCACGCGACTCAGGTCAATGGGGCCGTCCAAGTTTGTACCATCGCCGGAGCCCGCAATATTCCTGCGGTTCCATGAAGCGGCCGCTGCCGGAGCTTCCGGGTCACGCGCTCCCTCGCCCGAAGTTGGGCCTGGTCCGTCGAGATGCATCGGGACAGTTGACAGGGGCGGCTTTCCGACTAGTCTCCCGCATCCCGCCCGGGGCCGTAGCTCAGTTGGGAGAGCGCCGCGTTCGCAATGCGGAGGTCAGGGGTTCGAACCCCCTCGGCTCCACCGACGAGAACCCACGCCATGTCGGACAGTATCGAGGTGGTCCTAAGCATCGATGCACCGCGTGCCCGATTGTGGGCTGCGCTCAGCCTCGCGACGCACCTGGAGCGCTGGCAGGCAGATCAGGCCAAAGGCACCCTCGAGCGCGGCCGCCTGCGCCTGGCCTGGCCCGCGCTCGGCGTGGAAACCGAGCTCTTGGTCGTCGAGCAGGAGCCAGAACGGCGTTTGGTGCTGGCCAGCGGGCGCTCGTCCGTCACCTTCGAGCTCGAACCCGATGCGTTGCGGGTCACCCATGACGGGCTCGAAGACGACGACGAACGCGACGGCGTCCAGTCATCGTGGTTGGTAGCGCTGCGCGTGCTCGAGCATTACGTGACCCATCATTTCAACAAGCCGCGATCGGTGCACTGGACGGTCACGGCTGCCCCCAGCAGCGCCGCGGCGGTGCACGTGTTTTACAGCGATCAACACGCGCTCAACGCATGGCTGACCCGAGACGGCAGCGGCGTCGGCTCAGCGGGGTCAGCTTGCGAATTCACGCTGCGCTGGGGCGAGCCAGTCTCGGGCCGCGTGCTCGCCAACACCCCGGGGCGCGATCTAGCAATCACCTGGCAAGAGCAGAACGATTCCGCCTTGGTGTTCCGCACATTGCCCTCGCCCCTGGCAGCGGGCGAACGGATCTTGGCGCTGTGCTGGTCGCACTGGGAGTGCCAGAAACGCGATGAAGCCACGCGGCGCCAGTTCGAGGCCGCGCTCGCCCAGTTGAAGCAGCTGCTCGCGACCCGCGGCGTCGCCTGACGCCTGTTCCCGGCACGCCCCCGACCAGCGCGAGCCTCGCGACCGCACTCACCGATCGACACTATCCCAGTATCCCAGTCTCAGGATCCTACACATCTCGCTTCCGAGAAGCGGTGATTGTCACAGCATTCGAGGCGATGCACTCGAGGCGATGAGTCTTCAGCCCCGGCCGCTGACACCCAAGGCGCCCCCCGTTCCCACCCCTCAGCGGCCTGCCGCCGCTCACGCTCTCCCGCAGTCGTCCCGCCACTCTGCTGGGTCCCCGCTCCACTCGCTGGTCCCCCGCGCCGCTCGCTGGGTCCCCGCGCCACTCGCTGGTCCCCGCGCCGCTCGCTGGTCCCCGCGCCGCTCACCGCGACGCTGGTGGAAGCCACCGGCACGGCGTCTCGCAGCACGTATCGCGCGAGTGGTTCCCTGACTTTCAGCACCGTCCGCGCCCGCTT
>JAICQQ010000284.1 GCA_025937785.1 Polyangiaceae bacterium | reverse complement strand
CATCCCTGACGTGCCCAGCGCGTCCACGCGCCGCGGATGGGTGCGTCCGACGTGTCGATCGGGCCCCAGGCCAAGGAGAAGGGTGGCTCATTCATGGCTAACAACTGGTGGCCGAGATCTATTCAGTGGAACGGTTATGGTCCTGGAATGTGCCTTTCGAACTCGCTGAACCAGGATAGCGGGTCATCCAGCAACACTTCAGCGGATTCTCGCGAACCATCCGCTCCCGGAGGCAACCCAATGCGCGTTCGTCATTTCGCGACAGGTCTCAGCTCGGCGCCACGCACATTCCCAGCAGCCAATGCTCGCGCGAGGTCCCGTGACACAAGCACACGCTTGTTCGCCTGTCCGCCACTGCCAAAGTACTCTTTCGTCTTTACTATCGCCTGAGATGGGCCACTGGTGAGCGAGGGAAATGCTCCGCGCGTAATAGGCAAGTACTTCGCCCGCCTACACCGCATGCATTCTTCAAATGGAAGACCGTCGGTGACGATGCCGACCTCCTCTTCGATTAACACCTGCACAACAGTCTTAAGCTCAGCTCCCTTCGTGTTCATCACCACACGGCACCCGATACCATGCGGTTTGAAAACGCTGGTCCAGAGTTCCGGCTTTACAAAAATCTCGTCATAGACCCAGACGAGCTGCAACATGCTATTCCTGCCCCACGTCGGCTCTCCCTTCATCTGGAACGACGCCCTCTGTGTCATGCCAACGCTGCATTGCTCGCACCAGTCGGTGAGATCATAGGTTGCTTGGCGATACCCAAATACCCCTTCATTAGGTTGCGGATACCCGTGGTGCCATGCGCCAAGCTCCAGCCATGACGCTGCTGCGATCTCTGCGTTGGAGAACTTGGTTCTGACGGCCCCTCCCGAAATATCCCATCGTTGCAGCAGAGTACGAATCTGGATCCAATTCGAGTGACCCTCCGTCACATCGAATGCAACGAACGCGTTCCCCCCGCCCGGCATCGCGATGCCGGCTGGCACCTTTACGCCTAACGCTTCCAGCTCTCTTCGCTGCGCGTCCGTCGCACGAAAACCGATTCTATGTATGATCTTCATAACCCTAGTGCTCTCAGGATCGCCGGATACTCCGAGTAGATCTCACGGGCTGCCTGTAGCACAGACTCTCGCGTCGTTGATCCAGTTCCAGCAGGGCCGTACGGGATGCGAGCACGCCAAGCGTTCGTCAATGCCTGATGCTCACCTTTGGTGACTGCAACAGCCAACATCTGATTGACCTTCTGACCCAACACATCAGCGAATCGCTTCTCCACCAGATGGTGCGCCTGTAGGTCGGTGCCCTTCAACGCATAGTGCAGCTTGCCGTACGGCCGAACACCGTATCGCCCGGCGTGCAGAAGGCTTCCGAACTCTCGGCGAACCAGCCACCCCCAAGCCCTCAGCGCGAGGTGCCCGACAGCCCGCGCGCCAGTAACCGCCATGCCCATGGGGCCCATCAGCTGGATATCCATAGCCTGTGCTTGACATTCCTGCTTGGAACGCCGACAGGGGATCATTGCTTCGCGTGCGTCTGGCTGAGCGGGAGGCGCAACCGCATTCTCGTTATACAGTCCCCCTTGGGACCACGCCCCACTCCCCAGCTCCCCCGTCGGTGCCCCGTAAGTCGCGTTGGCACCGGGGTCGTTGAGGCCTGCGAAGGCTTCGACGATGGCGGCGCCGCCGCCGAGGCCGCTGGCTCCGGCGAAGCCGCTCAGGGAGCCGCCTTCCGCGAAGGCGCCTGTTTGGGCGAGCGCGGCGATGCCAGCTCCGCCGACGATGGCGAGGGCGCCCCCGAAGAAGGTGGAGCTCTGCCACCCTGAGCTGTTGTCTCCGCTGACGATGTCGCTGAACCAGCTGAACCCGCTCGGGTCGCTGCCGCTCATGGGGTTGTTGAAGCCGTAACTGTAGCGGTTCAGGCTTTGGCCCCAGTGGGGGTATTGGACGTAGGGGTCGGCGCTGATGAATCTGCCGATGGCGGGGTCGTAGACTCGGCCTTGCATGTTGATGAGGCCGACATCCGGGTCGTGTTCGTGGCCGGTGAAGCCGCTCAGGATGCCCGTGAGGGACCACTGGGGGTTGTCGGGGTTGCCGTAGGGGTCGAATTGTTGGTGGTGGACGATTGAGCCTGCTGAGCTGATGACTTCGACTGAGCCGAGGAGATCGTGGTGGAGATACTGGGTCCACTCGTTGGTGATGGTGCCGTCGGTTTCGTTGCGGGTGACTTGGGCGACTTGACGGTTGCCGGCGAAGACTCTGTAGTGGTGGAGGAAGTTGTCGGTGTCGGGGTCGGGTTGTTCGCGGCGGTAGCTTTCGCCGGAGTAGAGGGTGATGCCGCTGGCTGTTGCGGGGCTGAGTTTGGCGGCGCGTTCGCCGAAGGCGCTGTATTCGAAGTCCACGGTTTGTCCGACGCCGGTCATGTTGACCGACTTCGGCAGGCCGAGTGCGTTGGGGATGATCTGCTGGGCGCCGTTGCGCACGAGGGAGCCGATCCTCGAGATGGTGGTGCCGTTGCCGTCGTAGGTGTAGGCGGTGTCGCCGGCGCTGCGGAGCAGGTAGCCCTGATCGCCATCGAGATCGGTGTAGTTGTAGGGACCGACGTTGGTTTGATCGGTCAGGTTGCCGATGGCATCGTGACTGTAGTCGATGGTTTCGGTGGCGGCGCCTGGGCGGTCCCGATCGAAGAAATCGAGGCGGTCGAGGGGGTCGTTGTAGAAGGTGTCGGTGCCCCGGTCGCCGAGTTCGTCGGTGCGGGTGTGGAGGTTGTAGTTGTCGTCGTAGGTGTACGAGACGTCTTGGATGGTGACTTCCGGCGCCAGCACGGGTTGCGCGACCGTCTGGATGCGCTGCACCTGGCCGGTGAGGGGGTCGAACGTGCGCTCGGTGACGGTGGAGCCTCCTTGTGAGTCGCGCTGGATGCGATAGCCCTGATACGAGGAGAGGTATCGCCAGTACGGATTGCTAGTTACGGTGTCGCGGATGGCCTCGAGGTAGCCGTGCTCCTCGTCGTAGTGGTAGCTTACACCGAAGCCGCTGCCTGCGGCCGAGGGATAGTGGTGGGCCACGATGCGCGAAAGTTCGTCGTATTCGGCAGTTTCTGTGAAGGTTTCGCCTTGGAATGTCCGATGGATGGCCTCCAGGAGACCACGGTTGCGCCCGGTCTCTGGCGGCTGATAGTCGAACTCGGTGATGTGACCGTCGGGGCTCGTGGCGCTGACGAGACGGTCGATCTCGTTCGGGCCGCTGCCGTCGTAGGCGAACTGGGTGATCCCATCGGGGTCTTCGATGCGTTCTAGGCGGCCCACCTCGTCGTAAAAGTACTCGTGCCAGGTGTTGTTGCCGTCATAGTGCGCGATGGTTTCTCCGAAGGCAGAGTACTGGAAGTAGTTGTCGCCCCGCGCAGGATCCCGTAGGGCGGTGGTGCGACCAAAGGCGTCAACCCGGATATAGGTTTCATTCCGCTCCGCATCGATGATGCGGAACGTGCTGTTGAAGGGACCAGGCAGGTACTCCGTCCGGTTGTCGAGCGCGTCGATGCTCTCTCGAGTGTTCTCTCTCTGATCGATGACAAGCACGTCACGTGCCCCGTTCGGAGCAACGCTCGCGACGACGAAGGTGGGGTCGCTCGTCGTTATCCAGTCCCCATATTCCTCGGCCAGGGTGACGTTGTTCGCGTAGAGCCGTTGTTCGCTGCGACCGTCGGGATGCTGCACGCCGATGAGGCGGTTCACGAGGTCGTAGGTGTACTCGGTGTAGCCCTGGTCCTGTCCCTCCAGGTGGGGGCGAGTGCTGCGGAACAGCAGCCCCGCCTTGTAAGTGTTGTCCGAGATCACGGCTTGACCCTCGTAGCCGTACGTGGTCGTCCTTCCGACGCGACGAAACCCGTCAACTTCGGTCTCGCTCTCGACGATGCCGTTGATGGTTCGGATGATCTTGTAAGCGCCCCGTACCGGGTTGGGAGCGGAGCCGTGGTCCGTGGCTTCAGCAAAGTCGAACTTCGCGTGTCCTTCGGGAGCGACGACTTCTCTGAGGCGACCCAAGCCGTCGTAGGCGTACTTCGTCTCGATCCCGTTGGGGTCGACGACTAACGTGAGTTCGCCGTGGCGTTCGTCATAGCGATACTGCGTGGCATGCAGGCGACTGTCGTAGCTGACGAGCGGAAAGATGCCGCGGTCGTCGAACTCGAAGAACTGTTCGCGGAGATTATCGCTGGTGTCTTCGTAGGTGATGTGGTCGATGTTGTTCAGGTCGTCGCGAAACAGCGTCGTCACGAGCTTCAGCTCCGGATCATCGGGTTGAACAGTGATCGTTTCTACGAGTCCCGCGTCATACGTGTAGTCCGTGATTCGCACCAACGGGTTGAGTTCGCTGTATCCCGACCAGATTCTGACTCGCTCCGGCAGAGCGATGAGCCAGTCGTCACGATTGGGAGTCTTGAAGAATGTCTCCCGTCCATCGTTGTATGGGCGGCTCCATGTGCTCTCGAGCGTCACGTTGCCATAGCCGTCGACTTCTCGCGTCGTAGTGGTCGAGGACACGATGTCGAGTGAATCTGGTGAGGAGTCTTCAGAGCTGCCGGTGGTGACGACCACCTCTCGCAAGTGGGGGAAGGGACGCCCATCGACGCTGGTTCTGATCTCCCAGTCGAACTGCGTTCGCTCCTGGTCGTAGACATACAGCCACCCCGACTCCTCGATCTCGGAGCGCCCCGGGATGGTGTACACGATGCTTTCTCGGAACTTTCCAGCCAACGGATACACCACGCCTCCGTCGACCTCGACGGGCGTCACCGGCTCGGAGAAGAGCTGCGTCGTCTTCGTGTAGACTGTGTCGTCCACGCAGTCGTCGTCGCAGCGGAAGTCATGGATGGACATTTTACTGAAGCCTTGCCAACCGTGACCCGCAGAACCGACGCGAGGCGAGTAGTACTCATAGACGCGCCCAACCTCTGGGTACGGCGCCGGAAAACCAAGCGAATTACGCAACCCAGCAGCGTGTGTTTCTGTATATCGTCTGACGAGCGGCTGCGGCGATTTCGGTAAGCACTGAATCGGCCACTCGGAGACGCATTCGGGATCGTTGGACGTTTCGATGGAGTATGAGATGTCGACGCGCCGGTCGGCCCCGTCGTGCACAACCGTGAGCAGATTGTTCTTGTTGCCGTGACCGTACCAGATACGCAACGCCGTGCCCGCCGGTGTCAGCAGGTCCATGTTGCCGTCACCGTCGATGTCCATGGTCACGCTCGGCAGCGAAAGCTCGGGGGAGTCCAGGCGAGTCGACTCGAGCTCGGAGTTGCCTTCACCCGAGAGGTGACGCCAAACCCAGTAGCCGAAGCTGTCCGAAGTACTGGTCGACACGGAGTGGAGCACATCTTCGCGCCCATTGCCGTCGTAGTCGAAGGCCCAACTCTCGTACGAGCCTGCGACTGACAAGTCTCCGGTCGGTGCTACGTGAGTCGCTACGAAGCCACGTGTCGTGTTCAAGCTCACCGAGATCGGATCCGTGTGCGATGCAACCCGGTTCGGCAATTGGATGACATCTCTGAACCCGTCACCGTTGATATCCGCGACCAAGAGGTCGTGGTCCACTGAGGGGGCAGGAATGCCTGCAACGGGCTGGAGCAGCAGCGATCCACCGGCGAACAGCAGCGCTTGCCATCCATCCCCCCCCAAACCCTGCATGCCTTCATCGAAGAACACCAGATTCTGGACGCCGTCCCCGTCTACGTCCAGTACGAGCGTCGGGTTGGTTTGTGGTGCGCGGGCGCACCCGGGAACGCAGATGGAACGCGAAACGTCGATGGTTGAGTACGGCCCGAGCTCTGCGCTGATGGGGTCTCGCAAGGCGACGCTCAGCTTGCCCTGATCCTCCCACCTCTCGAGCGTCTGTTCACAGCGCAGGTGGTCCGACAGACCGTCTCCGTTGAGGTCGGCGACCCACTCGGGGTACGGAGTTGGCAGTATCGGTAGGCGTATTCCTCCAGTACCGCTTGCAAAGAATGGGTCAATGGTCGAGCACTCAAGGTTATCGCTCCAGTTGCAGAGAACTCGCACCTCGTCGGCGCCGTCGCCGTCTACGTCCACCGCGGCTCGAATTGGCTTGGCGCCCGACGGCAACGACTGCTCCTGATCGAGACAGGTGTTGTCTTCCCCCGGTCCCTCTATCGTGACGGGGTTGGAGTGGTCCCCGGTTGCCCGGTATAGCACCGGAGGGATGTACTTCCATTCGTCTTCCCCGAACGTGGCCGAAATGATGTCGATCGATTCGTTGACAACTGGTGCCCATTGGCCCTGTCCGTAGTACGTGAGCACCACGTCGGCGCCGATCTTGGCTCCGAACTTCTCCCATTTTCCGAGCAGCTCGTGATAGCCGCCGTTGTACCTAAGGCCGCTGGCCTTGAGGTCGTGGTCGCCGTCCCCGTCAGGATCGAAAACGATCCCAGGCAGCAGCGCCTTGAGTGAGAATACGTCCTCGGGCTCGCTGGTGAACTCCGTGGATTCCCAATGGTACCCGAAGCGGGTCGACGGTTTGCAAGCGTCCGGCTCGCCTCCCGACCCTGGAGCACACTCCTGTAAGGTCTCGAGTCGGCTGACGCCGTTCGGCGCTGGCTCGTATCCCAGCAGATAACTGCGCACGTCAGCGCCCTTCACGGAGGTGTCGATACGCGTGAGTAGCTGCGACATGACGAAGGGTGCGCCGCCCGGCGTGTACCCTTCCAGGATGTCCGCGTCGGCTCGGGTTTCGTATGCGAACTCTACCCAGCGATCGTGCGTCAGACCCTCGCGCCCCCCGTACGAAAAGCGGGCGGGAACCATCTCGCGGGTGACGCCGTCCAGATCCTCACCGAACTTGTCGTATCGGATGTCAATTCGGTTCCCTGCGCGATCCTCGATGCGTGCCAACGCCCACGCACGCACGCCGCCGTTGGCAGCATCGAAGTACGACCGACTGTTCACATCACGGCCGTAGTGCAAAATGCGACCGTCCCGTGTCCACACCTTGAACGACGTTGGACCGGTTCCCCCGGTTCCCGACGAGACGATCTTCGCAAAGCTATCGATGTCCGTACGGAATTCGCTGCTGGAGCCCCCAACCGCCACCAGCCGCTGCCCGTCCAGGCAGTACATGTCCGTCGCCTCGTAGCGCACCGGCCGCGGAGCACCGTCGCGTGCAAACGAACGACTGCAGCGTGAGATGACCGAGAGGCCCTCGAGCGACCACCCGATCCCCAACAACCCATTGCCCGCACCGCTGGAGTATCGCACCGCAAGCTGTGGCTCCATGCCGGCTCTTCCCGGCGGGACCGCGATGGGCACGGAGTAGGTGGCGTTGCCCATCGCGTCCACTGCAAATGTCCCCGGGGTGGCACCCACCGTGTTCGCGGCAGGAGAGTCGAGCGGCTCGATGTCCCGCGTACCTCCGGTGCCGTCGTCCACGGTGATGGGCTCGTCGTTGTCGGAGGAGCTGCTCGCGCATTCACCGTCGTCGGTGCAGTACTCGCCGGTACCGCAGCCAGAACCGCAGGGCGTGCCGCATTTGGGATCGAGTCCGCACTCGCGGGCGCCGCACTCGGGCTCGCACGCCGCGGGGCACAAGCCGCAACGTGAACTGATGACCCCGCAGTCTTCGGACAGCAGATGCGGGGGTTGACACCCGACCGGCAAGCACACGTTCGTGCCCGGAGCCTCGCCCACGCGCGGCCCGCCATCGATGACACAGGCATGTGCCAACGGACAGTCCGCATCGGTGCTGCACCCAGGCTCGCGTTCGCCGCACAAGCCGGTGCAGGTGCCGCCGCAACCGTCGGAAGGGTCGTCGCCGCAGGCTTTTCCGGCGCAGCTCGGGGTGCACTCGCAGACGCCGCATTTCGACAGCACGGTGCCACAACCGGTGGCCACGGGATCGAGCGGGCACCCTTCGTGCCAACACACATCGGCGACGGTATCGCCGAAAAGATGCCCCTTGTTCACGCCGCAGACGGTGCCCGCGGGGCAGCCGGCGCTGCACGGCACCTGGCCGGAACACTTGTCGCCGCAGGGTGCGCCTTCGTAGCCGCAGCCGAGGAAGGTGGCCATGGTGGTACAGAGTGGGTCTTCGCAGACGCTGTCCTCGGGGTCACGTCCGTGCCGGGGACCGTTGCCCTCGATGCACACGGCTGGAGGGTCGCAGTCGCTGTCTTTGTCGCAGGTGCCTTCGCTGCTGTCGCACGGGCACTGCAGGGCACACCCGTCCGCTTCGCAGGGCAGTCGCAGGGTGAGCTCGGGGTCGTGGTCGTCGCGCTCGTTTCTGGTCCAGTCCGCCGGGGAGGTGAGCGGGTCGCACGTGCTGCCGAGCGGAGCGGTGCACACGGCGACTCGAAAGCCGGTGTCGGGGCGAGCGAGGAACTCGTAGAGCCAGTGCAAGCGGTGGACGCCGATCGGCGGCTCGACGCAGACGGCGCCGTCGCCGGTCAGAATGGGCTCGTCGCGTACGTCTTCGTCGAGGAGCAGCGCGCCGAGGGCGAGGTTCGGGCCGCTGGGGCTGCTGCCGTCGTCCAGCTGAAAGCAGTAGGTCTTTGCGGTGGTGACGTTGATCACGCCGCGGAAGTGGGCTTGCCCTGCTGCTCGACACGCGGTCCAGTCGATGCCGAGGCCGTAGTCGGCTGAGCAAAAGTCGTCGCCACCGGGAGGCGGCCAGAAGGCGCCGCCACGCGTTGGGGCAGACTCGACCCCGAGGGCATTCGTGAGACACTCCTCGATCTCTTGGCGAGTGTCGACGTTGGCCGGGATTAGGTTGGCCAGGGAGTGGCAGGGCTCGGCCAGGCTCACGCTGAGGCCGTTGAAGATTTCCGGATCCGTCCACTCGGTGTCGTCGTTGGTTTCGTAGCAGTCGGTGAGGCCGTCGGCGTCGGTGTCGCGCGCGGGGCAGCCAGGCACGCCGCCGATGCCGTCGGGATCGGTGCTGGCGCAGTCGGTGGCGTCACGCTGGTAGGGGTGATGGAAGAAGTCGGTCTGGGGCCGGACGGTGAGGCTTTTGGCGTGGACGCTGCCGTGGTGGCCGAGGGAGATGGTGGCCGTAGGCAAGGTGACGTGGGCGTTCGGGGCAATCAGCGTGCCGCGGAGGTTCTGCTCGAGCTCGACCGGGCCAGCGCCGGTGACGGCGAACAGCACGTTGTACTTGTTCGGCGCGGTGTAGACGGGGGCCACCTTGAGCTTGAAGGCGCCGCGGGCGAAGACGCTGATGCCGCCCCCAGCGTTGTCGAGGTCGAGGGTGGTGCCGGGTTCGAGGTTCAGGCTCTCGAATGTGTAGGTGCCGGCGCTGAGCTTCAGTTTGCTCGCTGCCTGCACGCTGACGTGGCCGTAGCCGCCCGGCGCCAGGGTGACGCTGGCGCCGCCGCTGATGACGCCCGGCGTGGGGTTCGGGGTGT
>JAICQQ010000210.1 GCA_025937785.1 Polyangiaceae bacterium | reverse complement strand
GGGCAGTGAATACGGTGTCGGGCAGTGAATACGGTGTCGGGCAGTGAATACGGTGTCGGGCAGTGAATACGGTGTCGGGCAGTGAATACGGTGTCGGGCAGTGAATACGGTGTCGGGCAGTGAATACGGGCCGCGTGGCTCGCTGGTCTTTGCGTACGGGCCGCGTGGCTCGTGGTAGTCTGGGCGTACGGGCCGCGTGGCTCGTCAGTGTCAGCCGTTGAGTGCGGGCCGCGTGGCTCGCGCTGGTCGGGGGGAGGGGCCGCGTGGCTCGCGCTGGTCGGGGGCGTACGGGCCGCCTATGCGCTGGTCGTGAGATCAGGATCGGCGGGATTCAACCGCCGAGTCTTGTTTTGCGTGCTGCCAAGATCTTCGCAAATGAGCGCAGACCGAACTCGTCCTGCGTGAGTCCGGTCTGAGCGATCTCGGAGGCGTCCACGGCGCCGCAGTTTTGGGCGCGGATGAAGTAGTTGAGCAGGCCTTGGCCGGTGGCGGCGTCGTCGAACACGTCGCCGACCAGCGTTGCCTGCGCTGCTTTCTCGACGAAGTTCCGCAGACGTTCGGCGGAGAGGGCAAAGCCTTCGAGGAAGAAAGCGTAGCAAGAGGCGTAGCGCACGGGGAGCTGGGCGGGGTGCAGATCCCAGCCCTGGTAGTAGCCGCCCTGGAGGGAGTGTGTGTTGTGGCGGTGGGCGACCTGCCAGGCAGCGTGCACCACGCTGCGGTTACGCTCGAGCTCGACAGCCGTGAGGTTCTGACTGCGATGAGGTGGGACGGGCATCACGTTGGTGGCACCGTCGGATAGAAAGATCCCCGTGCCGGCGTAGGCGAGCAGCATCAGACCTTTGGCGAGATCGCACATCGGATGCAGCATGGTCTGGTGCACCGCGGTAATATTGCAGGAGGCGGTGAAGTCGTAGGTGCCGAGGTGCGCGCCGACGCAGCGCCCTTCGCAGGCAGCCAGAAAGTCGGGGAGGGGACAACGTCCGTCGGGACCGAGCAGCGCCTGGGTGGCCTCGATCATGAGTTCGAGCTTGAGGGTGCCGGCGGCGAGGCCGTGGCGGCGTTCGCAGAGCTCGAGCAACCTCACGAACGTGCGCGGTTGCGCGCCGTGGGTGACCTTGGGCAGCGTGATCACGAAGTTGTCGGGGAGCCTTCCCGCGGTGGCAGGCAGCAGGGTGTCAAGAAACACCTCGAGGGTGCGCGCGGCGCGCAGCTTCCACTCCTGACTCAAGGTCTTGATGCGAATTCCCAGGAACGGTGGCAACGCGCCCTCGTGCATGGCGCGTGCGACTTCCTCGGCAGCGGTCTTGGCGGCGGCGTCTTCTTCTGCGTCCGAGCGTGCGCCGAAGCCGTCCTCGAAGTCGATCCTGAAATCTTCGACAGCTTCCCGTTCGAGCTTCTGGCGCACCCGGTCGTGCACGCGCGCGGCGAGCCACTGGGCGGGGTGACGCTGACGTAGACCCTCGGGGTCCTCGCGGTAGCCGCGCTCGAGCGTGCCGGGGTCGACGCCGCTGAGCGCGGGCGCGGGCACGAAACCGACGCCGAGCGCGAACTCGACCGGGTCACTGCCATAGGTACGGAAGGCTTCGAGCGCGAGCTCTCCGAGTCGCCGCGTAGTCTTCGCTTTGAACAGATGGGCGCCGCCGTACACCGTGTGGACGGGCTGGCGTGCAGCGGGTTCGCCCGGGTAGTGCTTGCTGAACGCATCGTTGGCTCGCGAGAGGGCGTCCAGGTGTTCGCGGGCGGCTTCGAGCAATGACATGTCAACTGCCTCGATAAGTGGTGTATCCATAGGGGCTAATGAGGAGCGGAATATGATAGTGTTCGTTCGCCGCGCCGAGCTCGAACACGACGTCGACATATGGGTAGAAGCTGGCCAGATCAGGGGAAAAGTAGCCCGCGGTTTCGAAGCACACGCGGTAGGTGCCCGGCGCGAGCGTCGCCGCACCGAAGCGCGGTACGCGACCGTCCGTGTTGGTCGTAGCGCTGGCGGCGAGCTGCCAGCTGCCCGTCGAATCGAGCTGGGCGAGACTGACGGAAACGCCGCTCGCGGGCCGGCCGCGTGCCGTGTCGAGGACGTGACAGCTGATCGAGCTCATGCTTGCTCCTTGGAGGGGTTGACGAGTTTCTCGAGCCTGAGGCGCGTGATCTTAGCTTGCTCGGCGGCGGCGACGGCTAGTTCGTGATCTGGATCATGCAGCAGGCGAGCTTTCAAGAGCTCCAAGATTTCTTCCGCGCCTTTGCCGGTGGCGCACACGATGAAGATGTAGCCGAAGCGTTCATGATAGCTGATGTTCGACCCTCGAAGCTCTTCGAGCACGGCGTCGCTGGCGCCCGTCACCCCCGCTTGCTCTTCGCTGGACCAGCCGGCAGTCTTGGCGAATCGCTCGCGCAAAGCAGTGAGATCTTCACCAATTTTCGGGTGGCCGGCGAAGGCTTCGAGGAAGTCGTAGCGCCCGAGCGCCGCCCAGACATCGGCGGCGGCCAGGAACACGTCTTCGGTCGAAGCGAAGGGGCGCCGGGCGAGCATCTCCGCGACCCAAGCGCGCGAGGCGCAACAGCCGGCGAGCGTCCGAGCGGCGCTCTCACGGTCGAGCTGATTCAAGTGGGAGGCGAGGTCCATCAGTTGCGGGCTCCCCAGAGTCGCAGCCGGCTGACGCCGCCGTCGGGGAACACGTTCAGGCGCACGTGCGTGGCCGCAAGGGCAGGCACGTCGAAGAACTGGCGCGCGTCCGGGCCGAGGCGCGTTTCGGGGAGCAAGGGTCGCCAGTGCTCGCTTTCGATCAGGTCGGTGGCGCGGGGTGCGCCGGGCAGATCCAAGACCTCGAGCGAGGCGCGATCGGGGTAGTTGCCCTTGAAGTGGTTGGTGTCGATCTCGACGAGCTCGGGGGCGCCGCGCGCCGCGAGCGCGACGATGATCCAGTCGTGACCGGGACCCCGTCGGCGCCGCGTTTCCCAGCCACCCCCCATGTTCTCTGCGCGCCCGGGCAAGAGCAGCTGGTGCATCGGGGCGAAATGCGCGTTGGAGCAGGCGACGGGCGTCGCACCATGCTTCAACGCAGCCAGATCCACCATGCCGGGGCGCACCCGAGCGCTGGTGAGGTCGTCGTGGACCTCGGGGTCCCAGCGCGGCACCACGCGACCAAAAGCTCGCAGCCGGGCCACGCCGCCGTCCGGGAAGATGTTGAGCCTGAGGTAGTTGACCGCTGCGCGCTGCTCGGCGGCGAACAGATTTTGCGTGGTCGCCTGCAATGGTACTTGCGGCAAGAGCTCGTGCCAGCCCAGCTCCCCGAGTGCTGCGAGCGAGGCGCCCGGCGGCCCGAGCGCCGCGTCGATGGAGGCAAAGGCGGGTTGGTTCCCGTTGAAGTGCTGGGTGTCGATGTCGAACGCCGCACACTCCCCGGTGACGCCGAACTCGACGATGCACCAATCGTAGCCCGTGCCCCGGCGCCGCCGGCTCTCCCAGCCGTCCATCCACTTGCCGCGATCGGTAAACCGGGTGGCGTCGAACTCGGCGCGCCCGGGAGCGATCAGGTTTTCGGCCGACGCGAAGTAGTCGTCGCTCGATCCTACCACGCGCGCGCCCAGCGTGCGATCGGCGAGGTTCACGAGGTTCGCGAAGCAGACGGGGCTCGGGGAGCTCATGGCGCTAGTGTGCGCGAGGTTCGGTCGGTCGCGAAGCACCGTTTTCGGGACGCTGTGGGCGGAGCTCACCCGCGGTGCAACCGCAGCTGTCCGCGGGGAGCGCCGCGGTGCACCCCGTCTTCGAACACCAGCTCGCCCGCGAGCAGCGTGTGGGTCACGCGCCCGGCGAGCTCGCGCCCCAGATACGGAGAGACTTTGTGCTTGAAGAACAGCTCTTCGGCGAGCACTGGCCGCGTCGCGCGTGGGTCCCACACCACGAAATCGGCGTCGTAACCCGGGGCGATGCGACCTTTTCGCTGCCCGAGCCCGGCGAATGCCGCGGGCCCGGCGCTCAGCCACTGGGCGAGCTGGTCGAGGCGCGCACCGCGCTGGCGCGCTTCGGTCCACACCGCCGACAGTCCCAGCTGCAAGGAAGCGATGCCGCCCCAGGCTTGGTGGAAGTCGCCTAGCTCCGGTAGCTTCAGTGCCGGCAGGCAGGGACTATGATCGGTGATCACGAAATCGATGCTGCCGTCGAGCAGCCCGCGCCAGAGCAGTTCGCGGTTTTCATGTTCGCGAATCGGCGGGGCGCACTTGTAGTGAGTGGCCCCCGCGGGAATGGCTTCGGCCTCGAGGCACAAATAGTGCGGGCAGGTCTCGACGGTGATGGGCAGGCCTTCGGCTTTGGCTGCTTGCAAGATCGGGAGCGACGCGGCCGACGAGAGGTGGACGATGTGCACCGCACAGCGCGTCTCGCGGCACAGCTCGACCAGCAATTGGATCGCAGCGTCTTCCCAAGCCTTGGGTCGTGAAGCGAGAAAGCTCTGGTAGCTTTGGGGTGGCTGCAGATTCGATGGGGCTCCGAGATCGAGCTCGGCGTGCACCAATAACGGCAGGCCGCGGTCGCGGAGCACGGGCATCGCGCGCCTCAGATCGGTCACGGTGGCGTTGGGGAACTCGTCGATCCCCGAGTGCACCAGGAACGCCTTGCAGCCGAGCACCCCGCCATCGGCGAGACCGGGCAGCTCGCTGGCGTTGCCCGGCACGACGCCGCCCCAGAACCCTACGTCGACGAAGCGCTTGCCCTCGGAGGCTCGGATTTTGGTTTCGAGCGCGGCTTGGTGGGTCGTCACCGGCAAGCTGTTGAGCGGCATGTCGATGAGCGTGGTGACGCCACCCGCCGCGGCGGCGCGGGTGGCGGTTTCGAAGCCTTCCCATTCGGTGCGCCCAGGCTCGTTGATGTGAACATGGCAGTCGACGAGCCCGGGAAACACCAACAGGTCGCCGACATCGAGCAGGCCGGGACGGTCGCTGGGCGCAGCATGAGCGAGCGCTTCGCGCCTCACCTCGCTGATGCGGCCGCCCTCGAAGCAGACCGTGGCCGGCGCGAGCCCGCTCGGCAGCATCACGCGTGAGCTACGCAGCGCTGCCAGTGAGTCCATTTTGGGTCCTCAACCCGCCGCGCTCCCCAGCACACGCAGGTGCGGCGCCGGCTTGCCCCGCCTGAGAGCGACCCACTCGGCCACGATGCTGATCGCGATTTCTTCGGGCGTGAGCGCGCCCAGATCGAGCCCGACGGGGGCATACACCCGCTCGACGTCGAGCGGCCGGGCGTCGGGGCTTTGCCGCGCGCGGACGCGCTCGACGAGGCGAAGGATCTTGCGGCGGCTGCCCACGAGGCCAATGTAGGCGTGCGGGCGGGTGAGGGCAAGCGCGAGGATGTCTTCATCGAGCTGGTGGTCGTGGGTCACGATCAGCACCCAGTCGTGCGCTGCGTGAAACACACGCTGCTTGAAGTAGCTGTCGGCGTCGACGAGGTGCAGGTGACAGCCGGGGAAACGTGCGCTCGTGAGCAGCTCCTCACGTTCGTCGACGACGTGAACGTCGAAACCCACCGAAAGCGCCAAGCGGGCGGTCGGCAGCGCGACGTGTCCAGCGCCGAACAAGCTCAATCGGGGCGGTGCCAGCGCCGGCTCCAGGAATATTTCCATGTGCCCGCCGCAACACATCCCCAGGTCGCGTGTGAGATCTTGGCGTAGCATGCGCGCCTGGCCGCTCTGGAGCACCTCGCGGAGCTCTCGCAGCACCCGCTCTTCGACGGCGCCTCCGCCGATCGTCCCCACACTGGTTCCGTCGTCTCTGAGCAACAGCCGCGCCCCGGCCCGCTGCGGCACCGAGCCCGAAGTGGCAACCACGGTAGCGAGGGCTCCGCGTGCGCTGGAGTTCAGGAGCGCCAGGAGGGCTTCGGTCACCTCACGCACGCGAAACCTGTTCGGCGTCGAGCGCGGCGTGGGCTTGCGCCACGGCGTCGGGATTCGTGGCAAACCCTCGTTCGCTCGATGCATCCATCAGCACGCGGAGAGGCAGTTCCAGAGCTCGCACCCGGCAAGCCTATCAGGTTGGACGCGTGCCGCGACTCGAAACACTCGCGAATTGACGCGCGCGAGCCTGCTTTTGAGATACACTGAGCGAGTGGCCGTCGAGTTTGTGCTGAACGGTAAGGCCGTGCGCGTCGAGGGGGTCGATCCGCACTCCTCCCTCCTCGCGTGGTTGAGGGACTCCGGGTACACCGGCACCAAGGAGGGTTGTGCCGAGGGGGAATGTGGAGCCTGCGCCGTCGCCCTCGTGGGGCGCGCTAGGGATGGCCAGGCCAGGTTCGAGCCGGTGAATAGCTGTCTGGTGCCGCTGTGTCAGGCGCACGGCCAGGAGTGGGTCACGGTGGAAGGCGTGGCCCACGCTTCCGCGTTGCACCCGGTGCAGCGCGCGCTGGTGACCTTGGGCGGGTCGCAGTGTGGCTACTGCACGCCGGGGTTCGTGATGAGCCTGTTCTGTGAGTACTACCGCCCGGGCCGGACGGTCCCCGATCCCGAAGCCATCGCTGGCAACTTGTGTCGATGCACGGGCTATCGTCCCATCGCCGACGCGCTCGCCGGCCTCGACGTCGAGGTGCCCCGCGATCGCTTCGTCCTGCAGCTCGCTACGAGCGACTCCCGCGCCCAGCCCCTGATCTACGCGGCTGGCGAGCACCAGTTCGTTCGCCCGGAGACCCTGGCACAGCTGTTCGGCGTGCTCGCGGACCATCCCGAAGCGCTGCTGGTCGCGGGCGGCACCGACGTGATGGTGGACGTGAATCAGCGCTATCGCAGGCAGCGAGTGTTGGTCAGTCTGGACGCGCTCGTAGAGCTCAAGGGCATCAGCTCCAGCGCTGACGAGTGGCGCTTGGGCGCTGGCAGCACGCTCACCGAGCTCGAACGCGGGCTCCGAGCCTTCGAAGACGCGCCCCAGTTGCTCGATCAGCTGTGGCCGCTGTTCTCGTCGCGGCTGATCCGCAACCGCGCGACGCTCGGGGGTAACCTCGCGACCGCTTCGCCGATCGGCGACGCCGCGCTGGTGTTGCTCGCGCTCAGCGCGAGCGTGCGCCTGGTGTCGAGCGCGGGGGAGCGCAGCTTGCCCCTCGACGAGTTCTTCGTGGGGTACCGCCAAACCCAGCTGCTGCCGGGGGAAGTCATCGCGGAGGTGTGTGTGCCGAAACCGCTGCCGCGCATCCAGAGGTTCTACAAGGTGAGCAAGCGCCCGCTCGACGACATTTCCACGGTGGCCGCCGCGTTTTGCCTGACCCTCGACAGCGAGGGCGCCGTCGCAACCTTCCGCGCCGCCTTCGGTGGCGTCGCTGCGACCAGCATCCGCGCGCCGGAAGCGGAAGCTGCGGCCCAGGGCCAGCCGTGGAACGATCGCACCCAACGCGCAGTCGCCGAAGCGCTCGGCCGGCTCGGAACGCCGCTCTCCGATCCGCGCGGCAGCGCCGCGTATCGCAGGGCCATGATCGTGTCCCTGTTCCAGCAGTTCTGCGTCGACGCGGCGGAGGCAACGTGAGCCAGCACGTCGGCAAAGCCGTGAGCCACGAGTCCGCGGAGCTACACGTCACGGGGGAGGCGAAGTACGTCGACGATCTCTGGCAGGGGCTGAAACACGTGGCTCATTTGTGGCCGGTGTGCGCTCCGCACGCGCACGCGCTCGTACGCCGCATCGACGCAGCCAGCGCCCGCGCCGTGCCTGGGGTGCTCGCGGTTTTCACCGCCGCCGATGTACCCGGTGAAAACGACGTGGGTCCCGCCCGCCGCGACGAGCCCCTGTTTCCCAGCGAGGTGTGTTTTCACGGGCAAGCGGTGGCGTGGGTGGCAGGCGACAGCGAAACCGCCGCGCGGCTGGGCGCCGAGGCGGTGAGCGTGGACTACGAGCCGCTCGACGCCGTGCTCGGCATCGAAGCCGCGATCGCCGCCGAAAGCTTCCTGACGGACGTCGAGCGGATGCACCGGGGTCAGCCCGAAGCGGTGCTGAAGGCTGCGCCGCTGCGCTTTCAGGGCGAGCTCTTCGTCGGCGGGCAGGAGCATTTCTATCTCGAGAGCAACGCGGCCCTGGCGCTCATCGATGAAGCCGGCGCCGTCCTGGTGCAATCATCGACACAGCATCCTTCCGAGACCCAGGAAATCATCGCGCGCGTGCTCGGTCGACCCAAGAACGGGGTGGTGGTGCAGTGCTTGCGCATGGGCGGCGCCTTCGGCGGTAAAGAGGTGCAGGCGAACGCATGGGCGGCCGTGGCCGCGCTCGCCGCCACCGCGTTGAAACGCCCGGCACGAGTGCGCTTGACACGCGCGCAAGACATGGCGCTCACCGGTAAACGTCACCCGTTTCTGGGGCGCTTCGACGTGGGCTACGAGCCCGACGGCAGGCTCAGCGCGCTCCGGCTCGATCTGTACTCCGACGGCGGTTGGAGCTTGGATCTCTCTAGCCCCGTCCTGTTTCGCGCGATGTTCCACGTCGACAACTGCTACCTGTTGCCGAACGTCGAGATCCGCGGTCGCGTGTGCCGCACGCATGCGGTGTCGCATACCGCCTTCCGCGGCTTCGGCGGCCCGCAGGGCATGCTCATGATCGAAGAGATCATGGATCGCATCGCGCGTCTCACGAGCCTTCCGCCCCACGTGGTGCGTGAGCGCAATTTCTACCGTCCGGGCGACACCGCGCACTACGGCCAGTCCATCAAAGACGCGGATCGCATCCAGCGCATGTGGTCTCAGTCGAAGCTTCGGAGCCAGTTCGACGAGCGCCTCGCCGAAATCGAGGGCTTCAACGGCAGCCACCCACACCGCAAGCGCGGGCTCGCCATCACGCCCGTGAAGTTCGGTATCTCGTTCACGACGGCGTTCTTCAATCAAGCGGGCGCGCTCGTACTCATCTACAAAGACGGTACGGTGCAGGTCAATCACGGCGGCACCGAGATGGGGCAGGGGCTCCACACCAAGATCTGGCAGATCGCTGCCGACGCCTTGGGTGTTCCCCTCGAGAGCGTGCGCATCATGCCCACGCGCACCGACAAGGTGCCGAATACCTCCGCCACCGCTGCATCCGCCGGCTCCGATCTGAACGGCGCTGCCGTGGTCGCCGCTTGCCGCGCCCTGCGCCGCCGACTCGCGGAAGTGGCGGCACGTCATTTCGGCACGGAACCGGAAGAGATCGAGTTTGCCGGCGGGCGGGTATTTTTCAGCGACACGCGCGAGCCGAGTCTGGCCTTCGCCGAGCTGGTGAACCAGGCCTACCTCGAGCGCATTCCTCTGTTCGAGACGGGCTACTACCGCACCCCGAACATCCACTTCGACCGCGTGAGCGGCAAGGGCAAACCGTTTCACTACTACGCCTACGGGGTCGCCGTGAGCGAAGTCGAAGTGAACGGGTTCACGGGACAATACGCGCTCCGCGCCGTCGACATTCTGCACGATGTGGGCGATTCGCTGTCACCGCTCGTCGACCGCGGTCAGATCGAGGGCGGCTTCATGCAAGGCCTCGGCTGGCTCACCAGCGAAGAGCTGGTGTGGACCGCGAGCGGCGCCCTCGCTACCCGCGGCGCGTCGACCTACAAGCTGCCCAGCCTCGGCGAGTGCCCCCCGCGCTTCGTCGTCGAGCTGCTCGCCAAGGCCAAAGAGCCCGGCGTCGTCTACGGCAGCAAAGCCGTGGGAGAACCGCCGCTCATGCTCGCCCTCAGCGTGCGCGAGGCTCTGCGTGCCGCGGTCGCCGCCTTCGGCCCTGGAGGTCGGGTCGTCGAGCTCCAAAGTCCGGCCACGCCGGAAGCCGTGTACTGGGCCATCGAGCGCGTGCGCGCCGGCGCCGTACCGGCTGCCTCCACGAGCGCAGCGTAGCCGTCCTGCAGGCCTGCACGCACGATTCTGCTACTGGCCAGCGGGCGGTGTCAGGGCATGCGCCAAGCTGCCCGCGACGTAGGTCGCCCGCACGGCGCGGTCGTCTCCCAGCATGATCAAGGCGAACAGACACTCGTCGACGTCCGCGGGCGCGGCCAGGCGCCTGCGCAGGGTGGGTGTCGACTGGAAGTCGAGCACCACGAAGTCCGCCTCCTTGCCGACTTCGAAGTTGCCCACCACGTCGTCCAGGCCGAGGGCGGCGGCACCGCCGAGCGTCGCCAGGAACAGGCCGTGGTGGGGGGAGAGACAGTAACGCTGCAGCTGAAGCACCTGGTAGGCTGCGCTCAGGGTGCCGAGCAGACTGAAGGTGGTTCCGGCGCCCACGTCGGTACCGAGCACCACGCTGACACCCGCCTCTCGAATTTCGGGGTAGCGGAACAGCCCGCTGCCGAGAAACAGGTTGGCGGTTGGACAGAACGCCAGCGTCGACCGCGCCTGCGCGAGCCGCGCGACCTCTGCCCCGCTCAGATGCACGCCGTGCGCGAAGATCGACTTCGCCGTCAGCAGGCCGTAGTGATCGTACACGTCGGTGTAGCTCTCCCGCCCTGGAAACAACGAGAGCACCCAGTCGATCTCTGCGGGGTTCTCGGAGAGGTGAGTGTGCAGGTAAGTGGTCGGGTGTTCCCGCCAAAGCGCCGCTGCCGCCTCGAGCTGCGCGGGGGTCGAGCTGGGGGCAAAGCGTGGCGTGATAGCGTAGCGCAGTCGCCCGCGCTCGTGCCAACGCGCGATCAGCCGCTGGCTGTCGGCATAGGCGCTTTCGGCCGTGTCGCACAGGTCCGGTGGCGCGTTGCGATCCATCCAGACCTTGCCCAGGATCAACCGCTGGTTCCGCGCGAGCGCCGCGCCGGCGAGCGCATCTACGGATTCGGGGTGGACGCTGCACAGCACCAGCGCCGTGGTAGTGCCGTGCCGAACGAGCTCTGACAAGAACACCTCGGCGACCTCGGCGGCGTGGGCGGGATCCCGAAAGCGACGTTCGGCAGGGAAGGTGTAGCGCTCCAGCCATGCCAGCAGCTGCTCGCCGTAGGCGGCGATCATGTCGGTCTGCGGGTAATGAACGTGGCCGTCGATGAACCCTGGCACGATCAACTGGCCGCGATAGTCGACGACCGGCGCCTCGGGGTGCGCCGCCGCGAGCTCGCTGTAGCTGCCCCGCGCGAAGACCTTGCCGTCGCTCACCAGGAGCAGCCCGTCGGGCTCCAGACGCACGGCGTCGGCGTTATGGCTTGGGTCACCGGCGTAGTCCAGGAGCATGCCGCGGTAGCCGTGCAGGGTGGTCATGAGCTGATTCTTCCGGGGAGTCTTCAGGGCCAGCGTACATCGATCTCACTCCGCGCGTTTCGCCAAGATGACGCCTAGCTGCCGCCGCTGAAAACCTGGTACTGATCGGCTCGGAGGAACGAGCCGGATGGAACAGTTGAAGGTGATTGTGGTCGGGGCCGGCATGGGCGGCCTCACGACCGCACTCGCGCTCCGCCAGGCAGGCTTCACGGTGGAGGTCTACGATCGCGTGCCGGAGTTGCGGCCCGCCGGCGCAGGCGTGTCCCTCTGGTCGAACGGCGTGAAGGTGTTGAACCGGCTCGGTCTCGGCCCAAGGATCGCCGCCGCCGGCGGGCAGATGCAGCGCGTCAGCTATCGAGCAAGCGATGGCCGGGTGCTCTGCGATTTCAGCTTGGAACCGCTGATCGAGCGCGTGGGGCAGCGGCCGTATCCGGTGGCTCGCACCGATCTGCAGCAGCTGTTGCTCGACGCGGTCGGAGCGGAGCACGTGACACTGCGGGCCAACTGTGTGCACGTCGAGCAGGACGCTGCGAGCGCCACGGCCGTTTTCGAAGATGGGCGCCGGGCGACCGGCGACTTGGTCGTTGCGGCCGACGGCACGCACTCGGTGTTGCGCGGCAGCGTGCTCGGGCGGCTCGCTACGCGGCGCTACGCGGGGTACGTGAACTGGAACGGGCTCGTGCCTCAGGACCCAGAGCTGGGGCCGGCGACCACGTGGGCGATCTATGTCGGGCAGCACCAGCGCGCCTCGTTGATGCCTGTCGGCGGCGGCCGCTTCTACTTTTTCTTCGACGTCCCGCTCGCAGCGGGGTTGTCCTGGAACCCGGGCGACACTCGGGCGGAACTCGCTCGCCATTTCGCCGGGTGGGCTCTGCCCATCCAGCGCCTGATCCAGCGCATCGATCCGCACACCACCAATCGCATCGAGATCCACGACGTGGATCCGCTCGAGCGATTGGTGAACGGCCGCGTTGCGCTCTTGGGCGACGCCGCCCACACCACGACGCCCGATCTGGGGCAAGGGGGGTGTCAAGCGATGGAGGACGCCTGGGTGCTCGCCAACACCCTGCTCACCACCAACATCGGCGTCGAGGATGCGCTCGGTCGCTATGAAGCCGCGCGCTTGCCCCGCACCACGGAGGTGGTGCAACGCGCGCGCGCCCGCGCCGACATGACTCACGGCATCGATCCCGCAAAGACTCGAGCCTGGTACGAGGAGCTCGAGCGCGAGGACGGCTCTCGCATTCTGCAGGCGATCGGTAACACCATCCTCGCCGGGCCGCTCGGGTAGCTCGGCGCAATTGCGGCGTTCTTCCGCGCGCCCGGCGGCGCCGTCGGGGGTTTTCTCCCCAGCGAGCCCCTGGTAGACTGCGAGGCATGGGCACCTGGGGGAACGGGCCATTCGAAAACGACGGCGCCGCGGGATTTTTGGGTGCCTTCTCTGCGTCGCCCGCGCGGGCGCTCGCGAGCGCGCTGCAAGCGGTGGCGGAAGCTCCCAGCGGTCGAGCCATCGACGTCGACGAGGGCAGCGCTGCCTGGGCCGCGAGTGAGGTCCTCGCGCTCGCCTACGGGCGGGGCAAACCAATTCCGCTCACCGACTGCGTGCTCAGCCGCGTGGCCCGCCTGCAACCCGACGAGGAACAGCGCCGCCTGGCCCTGGACGTGCTGTCTCGCATCGCCGATCCGACGTTCTCCGAGCTCGCAAGCTTGTGGTGCGACGGGCAGGCGCGGAGCAACTTCGCTGCATCGCTCGCCGATCTGCGCGCGCGGCTCGAGGCGGCCCAGGCGGGCGTACACAAGCGACGCTGCACGAAACGGGGCGACGTGCTCATGCTCCCCGACGATGCCGGCGACAGGAGCCTCGTGGTTCAGGTGCTCGGTGCGCACGAGGTCGCGGTGTTCCCCGGCTCAGTCGCGGAGGAAGCAGCCGCTCTGGCGTTGGTCGAGGGGCTGGGAGCCCGGCGAGTACCCAGCTCCGTGAAGCAGCTCGCGCGCCGCGGGCGCAGCGTCGGAAACGCGCCCGTACAGAAGGCTCTGGCTGGGAAGAAGCTCTACGCGCACGAGGTCGGGGCCATCGAAGGCTACCTGCTGGCACCGGCCCATGGCATCGGTGCGACGCTCGTTTCGTTCGCCGAAGCGCAGGAGTACGAGCTCTTCTGCCAGCTAGATCAAGCGGCCATTCGCGCCGTGGCGGCGGGCACGTGGGCGCCCTCGAAGGTGCGCTCCCCCGACGAGCGGGAGGCGGCGCTCCGAGAAGCATGTGCCGAGAAGTGGAGCGCGCGCCGCAAGCAGACGTCTCCGGAGCCGTTCGGAGATCTCGGTAGCCTCGGCAGTCTGGTGGGATGGATTCACGAGCATGGCGTCGATGCGGCCGTCCACCAGTTTTACCAGCTTGCGACAGGCGCCGCGGGCTACGACCGCCCCGACGAAGCCGCCGAGCGCCGCGCGTACGCCTTCGCGGCTATGGTGGGTCTGTGGCGTGGCACGGCACCCAACGATCGCTGGCCCGCCGCGCTCGCCGGGCGTCTGCCGCAAGCTCCGAAGGGCCGCTTGATGGAACTGGCGCTGGTCGCTGCGCGAATCCTGGCTGACCGGGTGCTCACCCGCGACGCCGAAATTCGCTTGATCTGGGACGAGGCGCCCGACCGAGGGAAGGCCCTGCGCGACGCGATTTGGACGCTGCGCCAGGAACTGGCCTGACTACTTCCCGGCTGCGGGTCTCCGCACGCCGGCGGCTTCCTAGGGCCTGTCCCTGAATTGGACGATGGCCCCGTGAACGTGAACGTAAACGTGCCCGTGCCCGAAGAAGCGCAACCGATGCCGAGGTGGGGCCGATGGCTGGAGCATGAGGCTCGATCATGAGGGATTGGAAGTGT
>JAICQQ010000227.1 GCA_025937785.1 Polyangiaceae bacterium | reverse complement strand
GCCTCGAGGCCGCTCGCGATCGAGCGCACGAAGTGTGCGGCGCGATCCAACTCGAACGCGGTGCCGACGTGCTTGCACGTGTGCCGCACGCGGTCGTGCAAGTTCGTGCCTTCGATACCGCCGTGTACGTATTCGACGGCGAGCCAGGGCAGCGGCGGAAAATGCGCGCCTAGCACCGCGCACGCGCCGGTATCGACGAAGCGCACCACGAAGGGCGAGGGTGGGACGCGCTCGTTCAGGCGCCCGAGCGCCACCGCCTCCTTGCGCACCAGAATCGTCGCGGTTTGGTTCGCGTTCAGCGTGATTTCTGGCCGCACGATCTTGATCACGACCGGTGCGAGCCCTTCGGGGGCTTGGCGCAGCGCGAAGAAGGCCACGCCCATTCCCCCTTCACCGATGCAGCGTTCGAGGCGGTAGCTCACCCCAGGTTGACTCTCGGAGTGGATCACCGCTCCGCTGATTGCCGTGAGTTGATTGCTGTCCATCGAGATTGCTCAGGGCCGCTGGCGGGGGAGACGCAACGATGCGAGTCGAGCTCGCGGTCGGCACTGCGCCGCAACGTACCACGGATCGCCAGGCACACCGAGTCCACAGTAGCTTTGGCGCGATCGGCGGCTTTCCAGGCGTCAAGGGCGCTTGACAGCCAGCGGCGCCCGCGGAACCGTGGGCAGGCGGCTTGCCTTCGTCCCGCGGAGTTAACGACGACGTGTTTCTGTTTGCCAGATCCCCTCCAGAGCGCCGGGGACGCTCCCTGAAAACCTGCCTGGCGCTGGTGGCCTGTATCGCATGTTTCACGCTGACGCCGCACGTTCGTGCCGACGTGCCCGCGCGCGGCGCGCCCCCAGCTCCGGCGCTGGCCACGCCAGCCGGAGCCAGGCCGCCGGCGTGCCCCCGCTCGTCCCCGGGGTTCGCGAGCGCTGCCTCGGTGTTTCCCGGCTTCGTGATCCACGGCAGCGGACATCTGGTGAATGGTTGCTCCGGCAGCGGCGCGCGGCTGCTCTGGCTGGAGCTGGCGGGGCTCGGGCTGATCGTCACGGCGCTGGCGCCGGCGGCGGTGCTGGGCGCGAACGACTACCTGGTACCGATTCAAGCCTTCCTGGGCATGTCCGGCGTCGCTTTGTTCTCCGGCTCTTGGCTGCTCGACATGTACGGCAGCTTCGTGCCTACGGACGCTCGCGGTTCGGAACGAACACGGGCACCCGTCTTGGAAACTCAGTTGGGATACCGCTACATCTACGATCCGATCTTCGACTATCGCCATTTCGTCGTGCAGGGGTTCGAGTGGTGGCATGGCTCGCTGCGTGTGATGCCGCGCGCTGACTTCGCCCGCGAGGACATGAACGCGCGTTACAGTTTGCCCGTGGCGTGGCGTTGGTTCGGCGCCACACCCGAACGGGCCGCGCCCGATGGCAGCTTCGCCGAGGTCCAGGCCGCCGCGACGCACCACGGCTTCCCGCGCGACGGCTTCGCTGTCCAGACCTTCGAGATCGGTGTCGAATCGCGGCTGGACCTGCGCCAGGTGGACCCCGAGTTCAGCGGGACCTTCGCCGAACTCGGGGCAGGCCTCGGCGTGAATCGTTACGACTACGAAGCCCCGGGCGCCGGGCACGACGACAATGGCCTGCTACTGATGGGGTTCGCCTTGGGTGCTTACTTCGGCGATCCGGATCGGCGTGGGGGTGAGGTCAAGCTCGGATACGATCATCGCCACGATGACTACGCCGCGGGGCTCAAGCTTTCTGGTGTCGGCAGCGGCGCTGCCGGCCACTTCGGGCTCGAGGCCCGCGGCTATTGGGATCGATGGGGCTTGTTGCTCGACGCGCAGGTCGGTTCCGCGTACTTGATGGGTCTCTCGGTGTTGTTCCGTCAAGGAGGCAGCTTTGGACGCTGAATCGAACTTGCGGCGCCGCGGCGTATGGCTCGCAGCATTGGGTCTGTGTGCGCTAGTGACTTCCAGCTGTTTGCGCGCGGCAGAAGAGCGCGCAGAACGCGACCGCGAAGTGGGGCACGCTCGCGGGGACGGCCTGAGCGTCGACGTGAAGCACGGACATGCCGCGATTCTCGGCCTGGATGCGCAGCGGGCCTTTCTGTGGGGCAGCGTTCCCGCGTTCGAGCTGTCCATCGGGAACAGCACGGGAAGCGTGCGCTCGATCGAGTTGTTGGTGCACAACGTGATGCCCGCCGCGGAGCTGCGACAAACGTCTGGTACGAGCAGCGCGCCCTCTGCTCCCGAGTGGCTTGCACCGACGCGGGTCCAATGGCAGCTGCAGATTCCGGCGCACGGCAGCGTCGAGCTGGCGCTGGGTCCCGCTGACTTCGCAGACCGAGACCCCTTCGAGTTTGCGCTGCTCAGCGACGTGCAGGAGGCGATCGGCGGCTTTCACGAGATGGTCGACCGCGTGAACGAAGAGACGGACGTGCGCTTCGTGCTCGGCGCGGGTGACCTCATCTCGGAAGGCACGAAGGGCGAGCTCGAACGCTTTCAAGCGGAGCTCTCGCGCATGGACGTCCCGTACTACGCGACGCTCGGCAATCACGAGCTCGGCGAAGAACCCCCGCCGTATCATGACTTGTTCGGGCGCGGGAACTACAGCTTCTCGTTTCGCGGGGTACGCTTCACCATGCTCGACTCAGCGAGCGCGACGATCGATCCGCTGGTGTACGAGTGGCTGGGGGACTGGCTCGACGCCGGACGGGCCCAGACGCACGTCGTCGCGATGCACATCCCACCGTTCGATCCGAGCGGCACCCGCCACGGGGCGTTCGCCAGCAAGAACGAGGCGGCCAAGCTGCTGAACCAGCTCGCACTTCATCACGTCGATTTGACGCTGTACGGGCACATCCACACGTACATTCATTTCGAGAACGCTGGGATCGACGCGCATATTGCGGGCGGGGGCGGCGCCATCCCCAATCGCGGCGACGGCGTCGGACGCCACTACTTGGTCGTAACGCTGGGCACGTCGGGCGTGCGCGAGACACGCCTGGTCGAAGTCGACTCCGACTGGGACTTTTGAGCGGGCTCGCAGCTAGTTGATGGCGTCGTCGCGTTCACGCAGCGCGAAGCCAGCGACATCGGCGTTGAACGTCTCGCCGCCGTCGAGCTGCATCTCGTAGCTGCCTTTCATCGAGCCAAACGCGGTCTCGAGGGGACAACCGGACGTGTATTCGAAGCTCTCGCCGTGCTTCAGCACCGGTTGCTGGCCCACGACCCCCGGGCCCCTCACCTCTTCCACTTCGCCGTTGGCATCGGTGATGACCCAGTGCCGATTCAGCAGCTGAACCGTGCGGCTGCCCTCGTTGGTGATGCGGATGGTATACAAAAAGAACCACTTGCGCCGACTGTGGTCGGAATACTCCGGCGAGTAACGGGCGGTGACGGAGACTCGGACTCCCCGAGTGATGGCTTCGGACCTGGTCGGCATGACTATGGCGCTCGCGAGCGGGTCTTATGGCTCCATTGAGGGGTCAGGCGCAAGCGAATGCCGGGCCCTCAGCGGGGAAACCGCCGCGCCCTACGTTCCGTCGGTCCAAGCCCGGCGAAATACTCCCACGGGCGGTCTTTTTTCGGGCCCCACCGTCCCCAACGCGCTCCGGCGCGGCGCGACGAGCTGCCGTGCCGGGGGCGTGGATTCCTGACTGGAGGCCTCGGGCATAAGCAGAACGTCCGACTTGCGCAGCCCGAACGAGGCGCGGCGCGGCGCTGTGGCGAAACAGCGTTGCAACCTCGAGTGACGGCTGGCGCGGCGCGAGCTGGCACGGGCGTGAACCGGGTGACGCTGCTGCTCACCTGTCAACTGTCGTGGACGGCATTCTTCCACCACTTTACTGAACCACCGTGGAATCAGCGGTTGTGGTGTCTCGAACTTTGCGAGATGTTTCCACAAACGTCGGGCCGCCGAAAGACGCATCGACATTTCTCATCACAGAGTGATAATTAACGAGTTCCATGCAGAAGCCTCTCACCGAGCGGGCCCCCACGTCGCTGCTGACGGGGGCCACACCGGGCGTTGCCGGCCGTCTTGCGGACAGCCCCGTGGTCGAGCTCCTGGGCTACGCGTATAACCAGCGCTTCGAGGGGCAGCTCGAGCTACATTGCGACTCGGGCGATCGACTCCGCGTCGCATTTCTGCGGGGCCGAGTCGACGCGGTGAGCGCGCCGTCGATAGCAGAGCCGAGCCAGCGTCATGCGCTCGAGAGTCACTTGCCGCCTGAGACTCTGCAATTCGCGCAAGAGCACGCGCGAGTTCATGGCGGAGACCTGCTGGCCGCCGTCGAAGCGCTGCACCTGCTGCCGCCGGAGACGCGACATTTGGTGCGGGCAGAGTGCGTGACCTCGCAGATCGTCGCCTTGTGCCGGTTGCGCGGCGACACCGGCTACGCGTTCATTCCCGGGGGGGCGGCGCAGGGCGAACGGCCCCTGGCGCTCTCGCTCGACCCACTGGCCTTGATCGTCAGCTGCATCCTGGCCGAGCCCGCGCTCGAGCGCGCGCGTCGATCCGTGCAAGCTTTCCAAGAAGAGCCGCTCACGTTGGTGCTCGCTCACGAGATCGATCCGGTTGAGCTGCGGGGGGTCAGTCGCTCGTGCATCAAGCGGCTGCAGAAGCGTCCCCATTCGTTCAACGAACTCGAGCGGATGCACGCCGGTGCCGAGGATGAGGTCACGGCCCTGGTCTACGCACTGCTGCTCACCGGCGCCGTCGCTTTGCGTACCGGACCGAGCGAGTTCCCTCGTCCCGTGCACAACACTCACGTGCCACGCAGCGTTTCGAGTCACGGCATGCGAGCTGTCAGTCCCGATGCCACGGCGCGAAACCCCAGCCTTGCGCCGCGCGATCCTCGAGCGCCTCATCAGCCCGAAGCGCCTCATCAGCCTGAAGCGCTTCGCCAGCCTGAAGCGCCTCATCAGCCTGAAGCGCCGCGCCGCACGCAGCTGCCCGGGGCCGGCGGCTACAGCAGCGCTGGCGAGAGCGAGCGGGTGGGCGCTCCTCCTCGCAGGGCTCGCGCGCCGCGGACGCAGCCGTCGACGCTGCCCCCAGCGATGACGAAACGCCCTGCGGGTGAGCGAGCGACGCTGCCCCCGAGCGAAGCGTCGCTCGAAGCTGGGCACCGCGCCTCGGTGTCCCAGGAATGTGAGGCCGAGGCCAAGGTCGTGAACGCTTGGATGATGGGCGAAGCCGACCGTAGCTTCCTGGAAAAAGCGCGGGTCTTCAGCGGCAAGGTCGTCAAGCTGTTCCCCAAAAATCCCCGCATCCGCTATTGCTTTGCGTGTCTGGAAAAGCGTGCAGGCAACTACGACTCGGCGATTCGAGAGTTTGCGCGCGTGCTCGAGCTCGAGCCCGGCAACGTCGACGCTCGGAACGACCTCGATCAGCTGATGACCTGGAGCAAGGCGCAGCGGCGCGGCGACAAGACCTAGCGTGGTGAATCTTTGATTCGCCACGAAAATAAACAGCGCTTTTCTAGTCTCAACAGGACGCCAGAGTCCGAAATTCGCGCGGCCTCGTAGAGGCCGGGCCGCGCGAATTTCGGGACGAACCCTGGAGGCAGGACACTAGGCCGCCTCTTCGTTCAAGGCGCTGGGGCGACGCTTCACCAGAGCGCTGGCGCGGCGAAACAAGCGAACGCCCAACACCTGGAAGGGATATACGAGGTGCGCGAGGTAGGAATCGCGCGCTACCTCGCCCGCTTCATAGTCGATCCCGTACGACAGAGGTTCGCGCTTGGGGTGAATCGCAGTGCCGAAGAGCCAATCGTTCCACGCGAAGATCACACCGAAATTCTTGTTGCACGCCTGCGCCTCGTTCGCGTGGTGCCAGCGGTGCATGAAGGGGCTCACGAACAAGTACTTGAGAAAGCCGGGGTAGACGATCTTCACGTTCGTGTGCACGTAGTAGTTGTAGTTCAAGTACAGCATGAAGCCGATGCTGGCTGCCTCTTGGCCGATGCCGAAGCGCGCTGTCACCCACATGTTGAGGATGCCCCCCGCCATCAGCTCCAAAGGGTGCAGCCGCGTCGTCGTGAAGACGTCGACCTTCGTGGTCGTGTGATGCACCGCGTGGATAGGCCACAGAAAAGACAGTTGGTGTTCGAGGCGGTGTCGCCAATACACGACGAAGTCGTACACCCAAAGGGCCAGCAGCACTTGCGACCAGATCGGCCAGTGTTTCAAGCCGGGGAACAGCACGGGGGTGTGCGCTTGCAACCAACCCGTCGAAATCCCGACCGCGGCCCCCGCCGCCGTCAGGTACAGCAGCTGGGTTTGCAGCACGTAGATGAGATCCAGCGTCATCTCGTACGACATGAACTTCGGGCGCCGGCGCACCGCGGGAAACACGATCTGCGCCAACACGAAGATCCACGCGAGCTGAGCCAACCCCGTCAGCGTGTTCTGAACCGTTCCCACCACCGGCAACGCGGGCAGAAACACCTGCCCGTACAGGTTCACCCACAGGCCGTCGCTGGGGCCCGGGTCCTTGCCGCTCTGCCCGACCAGCGTCGCCCGAGTGGCGCTCCCATGCCATATACCGAGCAACTCGAACTGGCAGCTCGGCGTGCACTTCACCCGAATCGCCGCCGTGTCTCCGGGTGTCACGCGAACCTTCCCCGAGATCTGAAAGGCCTGACCACGACCTTCGACGACGACCCTTTGCGGGCAGGTGGTTGCCGCGCAGGAGCGAGCGACCTTCGTCACGTCGGTGCGCGCCGTCCACCCCAAGTAGTTGCTGGCGACGAGGAAGCCGAGGCTCAGCGCCAAACACACTGACACGACGATCTGCAGCAGCCGCGCCACACCTGGGCGCGGCGGCCGAGCCTCGGTCGCGAGCGGTCCCGTCGCGCTCGGAAGTGGGCGGTCGGCAGGTTCTGGCGTGGTCGATTCGGTGGTGGGCACGGAGCGGTCAGCGCGGAGGGTGCGCCTCGAAACAAGGGTTGAGGTGTCACTATAACGTCGATGCCAGGGCCAAAACCAGCGCTGGAATGCTGAGGCATTTCCATGGGTTGAGCCGCGCGTTCCGCGCGAAAACCGAGCCCGTGGCGGGTCGACACCTCTCGTTTTGCGCCAGTCCGTCCAGCGGACTGCGCCGCACCTTTGATGATGCCGCACTCCCGAAATCATCACGCTTCGCGAAGCGTCCAGCTCTCACGGTAGGCGACAGCGCCCGCCGCCGTTCGTTGCTGGTTAGCACTGCTAACAATCTGAGCTGCTGCGGAAAATTCTTCTCATTTCCCGGTGGCTTCTTGCATGGAAGACGTGTGTGAGAGGTGTTAAGACCCAGGCGCTTTTCTTGAACCTCGAGGAGATAGCCGTGAAGTTTTTGTCGACAGTCGGACTTGGACGAGCAGCGGTATGGAGCGTGTGGCTGACGGTTCTCTTGGGCCTGGGGGCTTGCGACGATGCGAGTTCGTCCGGCGCGGCCGCGTGCGATCCCGGGGCGGTCTGCCAGTGCACCAAGAAGTCGGATTGCCTCGCGACCGACGACTGCGTGAACAACCAGTGCGTTCCCGCGGGACAGGCAGCTCAGAACACGGCCGCCAACTCGACGAACGCAGCCTCGACCTCGAACTCGGGGTCGACGTCGACCTCGGGCAGCACGACGGGTGCCGGTGGTGATGCCGGCGCGACCTCGACGGGCAGCGCGGGGGCGGCAGGCGAGAGCGGTTCCACGGGTGGTACCGGCGGCAACGACGCAGGCCCCCCCGCAGTCGTGATCGTGCTCGATCGCTCTACCTCGGCGGATCAGGAGTTCGACGACGGCGCGTCGCGCTGGGAAGCTATCGTCGCCGCTCTGACCGAAGAAGACGGTCCCGTCGAAGAGAACGCGGCGAGCGCCGCGTTGGGCGTCCTCGATTACACTGGGTTCCAGGGCGGCACGTGCCCCGAGTTCGGCGACGGCATCGACCCCCAGCTCGACAACTACGACGCGGTGAGCGAATACATCACCGGCATCTCCTTGCCCGAAGAGGAAAAGTCCGAGACGCCGACGCGCGAAGCCATCGAACGAGGTGCGAACATGCTGTCAGGATCGAGCGGGCGCAGAGCCCTGATCCTGATCACCGATAGCGTCACGGACGACACGTGCATGACGTTCGACAATCAGGGCTGCGTTTCGCAGGCGTATTACGCAGCGCAACAAGCTTACGCAGCTGGCGTTCGCACGTACATCCTCGGGGTCAGCGACGTTCCGGACGACTACCTGCAGGGCGTGGCCAATGCGGGCACCGGCCAGGCCGTGCAAGACTTCAATGCAGGCTCCTGCGGTCCGCCAAACCAGCAGCCCGAGACCAGCGAGCAGGGCGGCAGCGCGCCCTTCTGGGAAGCCACCGACACCAGCGGCATCAGTTCGAGTCTCAGCGAGATCTTCCAGGCCATCGGGGCCGACTGAGTCACGACCGCCCGGGTGCGGGTGTAGGGAAAGCGCGGTCGCAGTGCGGGACGGTATTTCTTTTGAACCATCGCGCGGATCCCGTGGTTCATACCGGGCGTGACTTCAGCTATTTTCGCGGGTTATCGCGCATTTGGAGGGGCCGTCCCCGGGGTTTCGCTGGCATTCGCGTTGGGCCTCGCCACTGTGGGCTGCGGCGGATCGGAGAAGTCCGGAACGACCGGGGACACGGACGGGAGCGTCACGAGTGGCGGGCTCACCGCCACGGGCAGCAGCGCCGGTAACCCGATGACTGGTGGCTCCACTACCGGCTCGACCGCGGCCTCGAGCAGCGCGGCCGGCGCCACCACCTCGGGCGCGGCCAACTCGACCGCGAGCGGGCCCACGTCGAACGGCTCGGGCGGCGCGAGCGCGGGGTCGACCAGCGCTGATTCGGGCGGCTCGGGAGGGTCAGGCGATTCCGGTGGCTCGGGCGGGGACGGCGGCTCCGGTGACGTTGGCGGTTCTGGCGGCTCCGAGACCACGAGCAACGGCAGCGCGACCACGACCGAAGGGTCCACCACGAGCGGCGGCGGCAGCGACGGCGATGCCACGGATGTGTTTGGTATCGAAGAGCTCTATCCGAGCGCCCCCGGCGGCGGGCTGTGGAGCTCGGAGCACTGGGGCGCTGGCGACGCCTACGACATCACGAGCCGAACGGACGAGAACGATCCGCTCGAGATCTCCGGTATGCGCGGCACTGGCACCCTCGAAGTGACGGGGGACGGTGAACTGGTGATGGGCGGCTCGCAACCCCGCATTTACATCTATCCTTCCGACGCAGGCCCCTGGCGCGACATCGAAGTCACCGTCTACTACCAGCGCGTGGACGACGCGGCGACCGGCTATGCAGGGCTCGTGGTCGGCGCGCGCAGCGGGCCCGAGGGCCATGGGGACGACCCCTGCGACGCACACACCTATTACTCCCGCCTGCGTCACGACGGCGCCACGGATTTCGAGAAAGAGTTGCAGCATTCGCCGAGCAGTACGCGGAGTCGGGTCGACCCCGAAGAGGTGTGGCCGCCGGACGGCGACCTGCCCTTCGACACGTGGATCGGTTGGAAGTACGTGATCTACAATCTGCCCGACGGCGAAGGCGTCAAGCTCGAGTCGTACCGAGACATGACCGAAGGCGAAGATGGAGGCAACTGGGAGCTGCTGAACGAGACCGTCGACGACGGCGGCTGGTTCGTCGACACCGACTGCGACGAGCACGACCCCGAAGGTGGTGAGTCCGACATGATACAGCTCGAGGGCGGCACCACCTTCATCAGGAACACCGACGTCACCGAGGCCCGTTACAAGTGGGTCACCGTGCGCGAGATCGCGCCCTAGCGCTCGCAGGTTCCGGCGGTGCCGGTTTCAGACCGGTGGCGGATCCAACTCGCGTTCGTGGTGACGATGGCGCGCGATCGCCTTCACGAAGTCCGGCAGCACCTTCGCCACGTCGACCTCGCGGTCCACCAGCACGCCCGGATCGGGCTTGCCGGAGGGCAGGCGCGCGGAGACGCCTGCGTTCTCGATCAGCGCCGCCCCCGCGCCCAGCGCCAGGATAGGCTTGGCGTGACGATACTGGTCTTTCAGAAACTCGAGCGCGTGGCCGACGTTGGAGAGCGCGTCGATGGCGAGCCGTCCGTCGGGCACGGCCACCGCGTCGAACAGCACGGACGGCATCGTCTCGAACGTCACCTCGACCTCGATCGAGTCGCCCTGCTCCGTTTCGACCGCCCCCAGCCGCGCCCCGATGAACCGAGGCACGGCGCCGCGCTGGAGCAGCCCCGCATGGAGCGCGCTCGCTGCATCGCCGTCGATGCCATCGGCGACGAAGATCGCGATACGGCGAGTGCGAATGCTGCCGTCGCCGGGCCGCGCAAACAGCGACAACGCGGGCGAGACGTCGATCTCGGGCTTCGGCGGCCTCTTCATGGACCTCGGCATCGGCGCGGGCATCTCGTCCATGCCGAGCTCCGCGGCCAGCGCCCGAGCCAGGCCGACATCAGCGTTGGCCAGCATCGAGACGACGCGCTCGCGAATCGCCGGCACCTGGACCTTCGTCAGCTCGAAGCGAAACGCGCGCAGGATGTGCGCCTGCTCGACCGGCGTCTGGCTCTTGTAGAAGAGGGCGGCCTGGTTGAAGTGCTCGGCGAAGCGCTCCGCTTTGCCGCGGACCTTGTCGTCCTGGATCGGCTCGCGAAACGAGGTGAAGCCCGCCATTCTCCCCGCCTGGAACGGGCAGCCCCCGGCGAGAGAGTTCGGTTCGTAGGCGACACGACCGCGATGGATGGCTTGTCGATGCATGCCGTCGCGCTGGTTGTTGTGCACCGGAGCGATCGGCGCATTGATCGGGATCTCGTGGAAGTTGGGCCCGCCGAGACGTGAGATCTGCGTGTCGACGTAGGAGTGGATCCGCCCAGCGAGCAGCGGGTCGTTCGTGAAATCGATGCCCGGCACGACGTGCGCTGCGCAGAACGCAACTTGCTCGGTCTCGGCGAAGAAGTTGTCCGGGTTCCGGTTCAACACCATCTTGCCCACAGGGGTCAGCGGCACCAGCTCCTCGGGCACGAGCTTGGTCGCGTCGAGCACATCGAAGCTGAACTGCTCCGCCTGTTTCTCGGAGAACAGCTGGAAGGCGAGCTCGTACTCGGGGAATGCACCGGCTTCGATCGCTTCCCATAGATCGCGGCGATGAAAGTCGGGGTCAGCCCCCGAGATTTTCACGGCTTCGTCCCAGTCGAGCGAGTGCGTTCCCAAGATGGGACGCCAGTGGAACTTCACGAACGTCGACTTGCCCTTGTCGTTGACGAGCCGGAACGTGTGGACGCCGAAGCCTTGCATCATCCGATAGCTGCGCGGAATGGCCCGATCGGACATGGCCCACATCAACATGTGGGTCGACTCCGGCATCAGTGAAACGAAGTCCCAGAAGGTGTCGTGCGCAGTCGCCGCCTGCGGCATTTGAAAATGCGGCTCGGGCTTGGCAGCGTGGACGAGATCGGGGAACTTCATCGCGTCTTGAATGAAGAACACCGGCATGTTGTTGCCGACCAGGTCCCAGTTTCCCTCGTCGGTGTAGAACTTCACCGCGAACCCCCGCACATCGCGGGGAGTGTCCGTCGAACCTCGCTCGCCGACCACCGTCGAAAACCGGACGAACACCGGCGTGCGCTTGCCGGCTTCCGCGAAGAGCGACGCACGAGTCACGTGCGTCATGGGCTCGTAGCATTCGAAGTACCCGTGCGCGGCCGATCCGCGGGCGTGAACGATGCGTTCCGGAATGCGCTCGTGATCGAAGTGCGTGATTTTCTCACGCAGGATGAAGTCCTCGAGCAGCGCCGGTCCGCGCAGCCCCGCCTTCAGCGAATGTTGGTTGTCCGCCAGCGGCACGCCCTGGTCCGTCGTCAGGCGTTGGCCAGAGGCGTCGGTGCGCACTCGATCGAGCGGTAGTGTTCCGGGGTTCTGGCCGAGGTTGGGCTTGTTGCCCACCTTGGCCGACGGGATGCTTTCGGTGAGCGTGCTGCCCGTGACGCGGACGTCGGGAGGTTCCGCCGTGGCACCGCGCGGCGGGTCGAGCGCGGCGCGCCCATACTCGGCGGCCTTCGTCGGATTGAGACGCATCGAGCCAGCGAGAGCTTGCGTGCCAGCCATCTTCTCGGCGAGCGCGTCGCCGGCTTTGGGACCGCCTTTGCGTGACGGCCCACTCACCGTCGAGCGGGCGCTCGACGTGGCGGAGGCGCCTTTTTTTGCGGGGGAACGTTTCGAGAGGGACTTGCCGGCGGGTTTCTTCGTAGCCATGGTACTCCAGTTGCTGGTGCGTCGGCGGCCTCTGCAAATAGTGAGCCGCGTCCGGATTGCGTCAGAATCGACATTTCGTCGACGCATACGAGGCAAAGATGCTCGTGTGGCGCGTTTCGTCGCGCCGCAACGGTTCGGGTGTGCCTAAAGGCTTGTGGGCCTGGCGGCGCATCGTGAGGTTTCGCACAATTTCGCGGCCACCCCGCGCGTGGGCACCGAAGCCGCGCCGTCGGAGCACCTCGCGCTTCGTGCGGTGCTTCGGGAGGGCCAACAGTTCGAGGTGGTTGTCCTCGGGGAGGTGCGGTGGTGAGGGGCGGAGTCAGCGGCGTGAGCGCCGTGAGCTCGCCGCGCCTCGACCTCCGCGACATGCACTAGAAGGGCCGCAAGCAGTTGGTTGGAGCGCCCCACCAGACGCGAGCACCAGTGTGTTCTCGAGCAGGCGGCGGAAAGCGCGGCCTTCGCTAACCAAAAGCTGTCAATATCAAAGTAACGAAAGCGACATCGCGAACCACTCATGCCGACACTCACAAGCGCAGGTGCAACGGACGATGCTTCAGCGTGTAACGCCGCGCTTGTTCTGCAGCCGTAGCTGCTGAAGCGGCACGCTCGACGCGAGCTCCGACCGGTTCGCCTTCCATCGAAGGCAGAATGCTTCATGCGGGGGGTGGGGAACACCACCTCTGCCTAGGCTTTGCGCTTGGAGGCAAAGTCCTGGCAGCAGGCCCTGAGACGAACGAACCGTCTCCGGCGCCTCAGCGTCCCCGGAGAATTACATGTACCCGAAATGGCTACCCATACTGCTCGTCGAAGTGTCGCTGGGAATCACGGGCTGCGGAAGTTCGACCCCTGAGACGTCGGATTCTGGGGCGGTGGGCGCATCGACCAGCGTTAGCTCATCGACCGGTGGCTTGGGGACGGGTATCGGCGGGACCACGACCGGAGGCGGGACCGCGATCGGCGCGACTACGGTCGGCGCGACTACGGGCGGCGCGACTACGGGCGGCGCGACTACGG
>JAICQQ010000468.1 GCA_025937785.1 Polyangiaceae bacterium | reverse complement strand
TGCCGTCCGCTTGGACGTCGCGAGCCAAGTTATCTTCTCCAAGGAAACGCTTCACGCTCTCCGAGTCGCCCGCTGGTGAGTAGAAGAAGCTGACCCACAACGCGTTCGTCCACGCCCACATCGTGCCCGAGCGGATGCCTTCTGGGCTGTCTCGGTCCAAAACCGGGATCCCCGTTGCGTCTGTGCCGAGCAGCCCTGCGCCACGCGTCCTGTTGCGAATGGCTCGAGCGATGGGCGCGAGTAGATCGAGGTGAGCGCGCACTGCACGCCCCAATGTCTGCGGTGCAATATCCACTCCCGAGCGAGCGAATCGCAAGGACTGCCTTTCGACAGGTTGGTGTTCGATAAACTTGTCGGCAGTCGCTTCTATGATGAGGCGATTGCCCAGAACTCCCTTCTCGACGATGCGCGGCGGCGGTGGTGCCGACACGATCGTCCCGTCCAAGGGGCACTTCAGCGCCTCGTCGGTGCGATGCACCACGACCACCTTGGCGGGGATGACGTCCAGATGCTCGCAGTGGGTGACGCCGATCGACTTCATCGCCATGCCGCACACGGGGCAAAGCCGTTGGTCTGCCGGTACGGGGTTGTACTGTGCGACGCGCTCCAGATCGGCGGGAAACGGTTTGCGCCCAGGATGCTTGCCGCGACGATTCTTCTTGGTCTTGCCCTTGGGCTCGTCCTTGTCCCCGTCTCCTGCGGCGCGCTCTTGTGTGGTTTGCGGCGACTTACTCGCCGCCATGGCGAAGGGCAGCAGAAGCTGAGCTTCGAGTGCGCGCATCCGCTCCGAACGGGGCCTCGCTCTGCGCAGGTTTGCGAGCTGCTTCGTTAGCTCCGTGTTCATGTCGCGAAGTTTTGTCACCAGCGCGATCACTGCAGCGACGAGCCGCGCAAACTGCATCTGCGCTACCAGCTCTTCGAGCCACTGCCGGAGCTCGTCGATGTCGATGCGGGAAGAGGGAACAGGGCTAGACACTTCAATTCAACAGTGTCCTGAGACGTCCCCTTTCGCTCACATTTTTTCGGCGAACGTATTGTTCGATCAGCCGATCATCGACCCGGTCGCTTCGGCTCCCAGCGCGGACGGCGACGCGCTCCCGAGAGCTCGATGCCCTCCAAGATCAAAGCCAGCTCGACAGCCTCGACCGTGCGAACTTCGACGCCTTCATCAGTCGCCTGTTGGAAGCGGTATCGGCCGCGCTCCAAACGTTTTGTCCACATCGCGATTCCATCGCGGTCCCAATAGACGATGCGAACTCGGTCACGCCGACGCGTGAAGAAGACGAACAGATGTCCACCGAAAATGTCTTCACCGAGCACATCACGGACCATGGTCATCAGGCTGTCCGGGCCTTTGCGCCCGTCCACTACTCGGGTCGCGACGAACAATCGCACGCTCGGAGGTAGGCTCAGCATGAGCATCAGCGTTCCAACACCGCCACGAACCGCTCGAACAGATCCAGGTCGATATGTTCGGCAACGCTCAGCCGACGCCCGCTCACGAGGTGGACTTCCACGCGCCGCTCCATGCCCAGTGCCGACGGGCCTGGCTTGAGCTCGACGATCTCTGGGCGACGCTGGTTGCCGCGCTTGCCCTTGTGCTGCGGCTTCGAGCGTTTGCTCCAGAAGTACACGCGCTGCGGATCGACACCATGCTGAGCCGCGAAGTTTTGGACGGACTGCCCGGAACGCTGCCACTCCGAGACGACCCATTCACCCTGCTCTCGCGACCACCGCCTCGTGCCGCGTACCGCTGCCCACCCCAGGATCTTCCGTGCCTTCTCCGCTTGTGGCATCCTGCGGCAATGCCGCAGCGACGCGCCGCCGGCTAGGCGTCGTTGCCGGATGGGTTACTATCCGCCTGCTCTTCGAAGATTTCCCCAAAAACCACTGCCTCGTCCTCGTCGCACAGCCCGAGCTGCTCAGCCGCCTCGCCTTGACCGTCAACGAGGACATCAAGAACCGCGTCACCTACTCGGCCTTGATGCAGAAACTCGCCCCCGACAGCCTCGTCAACTTCATCCGCGCCGAGCTCGACAAGGTCGCCCTCGCTCATTCCACCTTCACCGACGACGCGCTCGCCCTCATCGTCCGCTCTTCCGAGGGAGTCCTGCGCCGGGCCAAAAATCTCTGCCTCGGCGCCATGCTCGAGGCCGTGCGCGACCGCATCAAAACCGTCGACCTCAAACAGGTCAACCGCGTCCTGCTTCAACCCCACTGGCGCAAGGAGGCCGACCTGCCGCACTAGCCCCGCGCCCACCGGCGTCGTCTCGCTTGCGCGGGCAAGCCTCGAGCCTTGTTGCGAAATTCAACGCCGCACGTCCAACGCCGTCGTACTGCATCCCCTGCGTGCGACGGCGTCGGCCGTTTGTCTTCCCCACCAACCTGGTGGACGATACGACGATTCTAGTCGCGGATTGCGACGTCAGTCCGAGTCTTCGTTGAAATCTCTGCGACGTCAGTTTGGCAACCGCCTACGACATCTATTCGGCCACTAGCAGCTTGCGCGGGCAAGCCTCGAGCCTTGTTGCGAGATTCAACGCCGCACGTCCAACGCCGTCGTACTGCATCCCCTGCGTGCGACGGCGTCGGCCGTTTGTCCTCCCCACCAACCTGCTGGACTATACGACGATTCTAGTCGCGGATTGCGACGTCAGTCCGAGTCTTCGTTGAAATC
>JAICQQ010000338.1 GCA_025937785.1 Polyangiaceae bacterium | reverse complement strand
GGGGGAGTTGGGATTCACTTCGGAGGCCTGCGGCCCCTACGCGATGCAGCTCGACACCGTCGTCTACTTCGAGAGCAACTGTGAAGTGCTGCCGCGTCAGGTTCCCGGCATCGAGAGCGCCATCCAAGTCAGCGTCGGGATCGGTCACCAGTGCGCCGTGCTCGCCGACGAGAGCGTGGTGTGTTGGGGAGTGGACGATACTTTCGGCGAGTTGGGACGCGGCCACACCCACTCGGATGATCCTGAGATTCCGGCGCCCGTCAGCGGACTCGACGGCGTCCGCAAAGTCGCGGCGGGTCAGTCCTTCACCTGCGCGCTGTCCACCGCCGGGGAGGTCTTTTGCTGGGGCGGCAACAGCCAAGGCACCCTCGGTCGGGGTATCGACCGGCGTGACGTGCACAGTGATCCGATGCCCGACCCCGTCTTTGGTCTAGGCATCGTCGCAGATCTCGAAGTCCACGGCAGCACCGCGTGTGCCGTCACCGAAGCCGGTGAGGTGTATTGTTGGGGTGATGTGAACTTCCTGCTCGACGACGCAGACAAGATTGACAGAACCAGTAGCGTCGAGTTCGCTCCCACCGTTATCCCCTACGTGAGCGACGTCGTGCAGGTCTCCACCCAAGGTTTCACGACGTGCGCGCTCCAAACGTCGCACGAACTCGTTTGCTGGGGGCTGAGCGGGGCCGGCGCCACCGGCAACGGTCAAATCGACGCCGGCGCGGACTACTCGGGCCTGCCAGTGGTGTGGGAGCCCTAAGACCACTACCACCGCCTACGACCCTCCAGGAGCGCCGCCGAACCCGCTGATCGGGCACTCGAGCACGGGTCGTTCGGTGCTCGATACGGCGCAATACCCTGCTCCAGAACCCTCGAGCGACACGCACTCGAGGCCGAAGTCGCAGGCAGCGTCGCAGCTGCAACGCTTGGCGCAGGCTCCGACGTCTCCGCTCGCAGAGCCGGGCGCGCTGTCCAGGGTCAACACACAATCGGCGCCTGCCCCGCAGGCGTCGCTGGCCCCCAGCGTGCAGAACTCGTGGCAGCGCTCGCCGCTGTTGCCGCTGCCCGGAAGGCACACGCCGCGACACTCGTCTTCACTCGACGAAAGGTCGCACATGGCGCCCAGGGGCTTGCCGCTGGGTGCTTCCGCGACGCATTCGCCGCTGACAGGGTCGCACGCCGCGGGGGCGGGGCAGTCGGCGGGGCCGCGACAGCGCGGGAGACAGAGCGGATACACCAGGTAGCAAGCACCGCTGCGGCAGACGGCGCTCGCGCCGCAGTCGCCATCGACGTCACAGGCAACCTCTACCTGACGATAGGTAGGCTCGCAGGCGAAGTCGTCGCGGCCGTGACACTTGGGGTGGCCGCCGAAGCTGCAGCGCTGCAGGCAGAAGGACCGGTTGGCGAAAGTGAGACAGCGGCCTCCGATCGCGTCGCACTCGAGCGAAGCTTCCTTGCAGTCGAGCGTGCACACGCCGCCCGGCGGGCTGCCCCCCGCGAGCGCATTCGAGGTGTCGGTGAGGCAGCTGAGACCGCTCGGGCACGCATGGTCGTCGTCGCAGGCGCGTCCGAGCGCGTCCGCTAGAAGGGAGCCGCCGGGGGCGCCGCTCGCACCGCCTTCCGACCCCCCGGCGCCCGCGGCGGGATTGTCGGTACTGCTCCCACCTGCAGCGCCACCTCGACCCGCCGCGGCTTCGATCACGAGCGGGCGCCGCGGGTCGCTCGTGCTCACGTCGTTGCCGCAGCCAGCTGCCAGCGCCAGCAGGGCCGGTAGGCTTGCCCTCACGGGTGAGCTCGCCTTCTAGCGCGGCGCCGTCGCCAGCCAGCCATGCCTACCAGGGCTATGAGCTTGCTGCCGGATCCAGGTGGTGCGCGGCCGAAGCTGCAGTCCGCTGCTCCAGCGTCGGGTGGAGCCCAACAGACGAGCGCTTCCGGATCGCAGGCTTGGCCGCCGGGGCAGTCGCTGTCTTCGCGACAGCGCTCGCGGCAGCGTGCTTCGTCGGGGGTGGTCTCGGTGACGCACGCAAGAGGAGCTGCGCACACGAGCTCGGCGTCGCAGCTCTCTCCGAGCTTGGCTGCGGATGCTTCAGTCGACGACGTGGTCGCAGCGCCACTGGATGACTCCTCCGGCGGCTCGGGGAGCTCCGGTGGTTCCAGTGCCGGCCGTTCGTAACCACCGAGCTCTGCAGCCTCGTCCAGCAGCGGCTCGAGCCATGCGGCGAACGCGGGCAGGGAGGTGTAAACGGGGGTCTCGCAGCCCTCGGCGCTCCGGGACGCGATGCCCAGGACGCGGCCTTGGCGGTCGACGGCGGGGCCGCCGGAGTCGCCCAAGCACACGCCGTCGTCGCCGCCGAATTCGGTGGCCGCGCTGGGGATCGCACATGCGCTGCCCACGCAGCGCACGACCTGGTCTTCCAGGCGCATGCGCACGCCGGCGCGCGAGCCTTCGCTCAGCGTCGATCGGCCATAACCCACCGCGGTGTAGCGCTCGCCGACGGTAGCTGGATCGGCGAGTCGAGGAACGAGCGGCGGTGTGAGGATGGCACGATCGAGCAGCAGCGCGGCGAGATCGTTGCCGCACACGTCGGCTGCACCCGGTGGCACCTCGAAGCGAGCGATGGCAGGGACCTGCAAGCCAGGTTGAGGTGTATCGAGGTAAGAGAGCACGTTGTCCAGTACTACCGCTTCGGGCTCGACCAGGGTGTCCAGGGGGCTCTCGCCGCAGACGACTTCGGAATCGGCGGCGCCCGCGAGGCAATGGCGCGCCGTGAGCAGAAGATTGGGCGCCACGAGCACGGCACTGCACAGCGTGCGCTCCGGCGCGCTGACTTCGAGCGCGAACACGGCGGTCGTGTCCGGATCGATGCTGCCGCCCGCGAGCGCCTGGGTCGTCGCCTTTCGAGGGGGCGAGCTGTCGAGTGCCGAGCACGCCAGGCTCGCGAGCGCGGTCAAACTCCCGAGGACGATCCGTCGCGTTTGCACCGGCGCCTAGCTTAACCGAAGCCGCTCGCGGTTCTAGTCTCCACGAGTGGGTTGCGTCCTCGACCAAACCTGCGTATCTACCCGCGCCATGCGCGTGCACTCTGGGGTAGTCTGCGGGTTCGTTCTGGCGCTGGCGGCGGCGTGCGGCGACGATGAGGCCGAAAAACGCGGCGATCTCGACGGCGATGGCTGGGTTCGCCCGCTGGATTGCGACGACCGCGACGCGCGCGTGTTCCCGGGAGCCGACGAAGTACCGTACGACGGCGTCGATCAGGATTGCTCCGGTGCCGACGTGACCGACGTCGACGCTGATGGTTTCGAGGGCGCCGCCCGCGCGTCCGGCAATGCGGGGGCTGCGGGTGCGGCGGGTGCGAGCGCCGGAGATGGGGCGGAAGATTGCGACGACACGCGACCCGACGTGCACCCCGCGAGCGTCGACATTTGCGATGACGGCGTCGATCAAGACTGCAGCGGTTCGGACCAGGCGTGCGATGCGCTCGACGCTGACGCTGACGGTACGACCGCCTTCGATGGGGACTGCAACGACCGCGACGCCGCCGTGAACCCCGAGCAAGACGAGACCTACTACAACGGTGTCGACGACGACTGCGACCCCACGACGAATGACAGCGATCAGGACGGCGACGGATTTTCCAAAGCCGGTGGGGGGGACTGCGCTGACGAAAATCCTGAAATATTTCCAGGCGCTGACGAGGTGGCCTACGACGGAGTGGATCAGGACTGCTCCGGCGGCGACTGGGTGGATCGCGACGGAGATGGCGTGGCCGGCGTTCTGGATCCGAGTCTCGGCACTGCCGACTGTGACGACGCCGATGCGACCGTGAGTCCCGCGCGCGAGGAGGTCCCGCTCGACGGCGTGGACCAAAACTGCGATGGCAGCGACCTGGTGGGGACCACTGAGTTTTCTGCCATGAACTCGACCTCCGCCGTGCCTGCCGACGTTCCCCGCGTGGCCGGCGGCTTCAACGAGGCAGGGGGGATCGTCGGACTCGTCGCCTGGGCCGATTCGAGGACGGCTCCGAGTCAGGATGTCTATGTTCACGCCGTGAGAAGCGACGGAACCCCGCTGGGGAGCGAGATTCTGGTAGCGACGGGTGGGCTGGCAAAAGCAAACGTGCAGGTCGTCGCAGATGGCAACGATTTCGAGACGGAGCATGCCTCGGTCTTTCTGGTAACCTGGGAGACGCCGGACGGCATTTTCGGTCGCTTGATGAGCGCCGAGGGGCCGAACGCCGACGAAACGCAGATCGCACCAGCGGGCGCGGTGGAGCACGATGTTGCCTACGGTGGCGGTAATTTTGCCATCGCTTGGCGTCAGTCGGACGCAGCGCCTGTCGAGCTGCGGGTCCGGTTGCTGAGCACGGCGGGCCTCAAGGGAGACAACCTGCTGATCGACCAAGACAATCGGGCGAGGGACGTCGCCCTCGCGGGCCGCGACAACGAGTTTGTCGTTGTCTGGTACGCTGCGGGGATTTGGGGTCAAGTGTTGGAGGCGAGCGGCGTTCACCGGGGCAATGCTTTCGAGGTCTCCGACGCCTCAAACACGGGTTCTCCTGCCATTGCCGCGTCCGAGGCAGGCTACTACGTCGCGTACCAGCGCCGGACCATCCCCCACCTCGTGCAGGGCATCGCCATCGACGACGCAGGGCAGCCGCTGGGCGCCACCGCTCGGCTGTCGGACGACGCTCTCGCCATCACTGATCTCGAGCTGATCGCTACCGACACTGGCTATCTGGCGGCGTGGACCGATGCCCGCCACACGGTGACGCCGCCCGGTTACGGCGCGATCTACGCGAGTCGCGCCGGTTTCGACGGCACTCCGGTGTTCGTCGATCGAGCCCTGCACGTGGAACTCAATGTGCGATTGGGCGGCCTCGCCTGGCTGGGTGGCTCTGCGCTTCTCACGTCACGCACCAGCGACGGAGTGGGCGCGCTGGTCCCGACTCTCTAGCTGGAGCAGTCAAAAATATTTGTCATGGCCCAATTGGGCTAGTGCATCGCGTCAACCTTGGAGCCCGACGGTATCCGCCACTGCGTCTGCATGGTGAATCGGCCCCGGGGGAAGTTTGAGCGAAGTGTGAGCGGACCTTCAGCGGCCGGATCCGGGCTGCTGGCTGAGACGCGACGCCGCGTGCTTGTCGGCCCGAAAACATCGCGGCCACCGCACATGGCTCACAAATCGTTCACAAATATTGACCGGTCCACGTTGGTAGAAGGTACTCGCGGGTGCGCGGGCAGAAATGTGCACCGCTGTGCTCGCGTGTGTTTCGAGTCGAGCGCTCGACGTTTTGTCAGAACGTGAGCAAAGTTCGCTTGACGAAGTGCGGTCCAATTCGATATCGGTAGCACGCGCCAACGTCAGGGGTCGGGAGCAACTAACGCCTGACGATCGGTAGCAACTAGACTTCGTTCTGACCCGATAGGGTTCGTGAGCCATGCCAGCGAGCGGATCAGAGGGGAAGGGTCGGGGTGCGCGCTGGGCGTGGTTGGGCAACCGTCGGTTGCGGGGGAAAAGTGTGTCCGGCGCGGCTTGTGACCAAGCTTCCTCGTGCGGGGTTTTCTCGCGCTTTACCCCCAGCACCGACTGGTGTTTCGACGCGTGCGCGAGGTGTCAGCTTTGATCGGAAGGCTCAGAAACCGCCCCAGGCGCTGGCGCGGCGCGCTCGGCTGGTCGGCGCTCGCTGCCGGTTGGGTGCTCGCGTGCTCCGACGGTGAGCGGCAGCTCCGGCTGCTCGACACGGGCGCGCCGGGCCCCACGCCTGTGTTCGAGGACGGGAGCGCCAACGCCGAAAGCGGCACTGCGACGAGTTCCGGGGGGACCAACACGATCAGCACTGCGAGCACCGGGAATACAACCAGCACGACCGGCTGGGTAATCCCAGCCGACCCCGGTTTTCATCCGACGGTGTCGATCGCGTGCGGCGACGGCGTGCGCGATCCCTTGCTCGAGGAGTGTGACGACGGGGTTGGCAACGGCGTCGACGCCTGCACCCCCGATTGTCAGATCAACGACTTCCTCGTGGATACGTGGTCTGGCAGCGACGTGCCGGGCGACGACGCGCCGGCGCACCGTCTGGGCGAAGGGCGTCACCCGATCGCGGCCGGCGACCAGAGCTTTGCGGTCGCGTACATCGAGACCGATGAGGGCGGCGATCCGACGGTGAAGCTGGCGCGCTATACCAACCCGGGGCACGTCATCGATCGCGTGGCCGTGAGCGAGGGGACCACGCCCTCGGACTATGCACACCCCACGCTGGCCGAGCTGCCGAATGGCGACTTCGCGGTGGCGTGGACTGACTTCGGCACCGATGGCGACGAGCTCGGCATTACGATGCGCAAGGTAGGCTCGGGCGACCGCGCCACGTGCGGCAGGCTCTACGACCGGCGTGACACCGTCTACGCAGCCAACCTGCTGCGGCAGCTCGGCGCTGACGGCACCTGGGTAGCGAGCGCGTCGTGGACGCTCGGCGGCGGAGCCACCGAGCTCGCGGGTCCGGAAAACGTGCTCTTGGGGCTGTCGAGCGCTGCCCGCTTCACGGCGCCGAGCGTGCCCGATCTCGATGCTCGCGCCGAGCTGATCGTCGATCTGGGGGCTGTGTGGAGCGTCGGCGCGCTGCGTCAGGTGTATGCGGACGACGCCGTGCCCGATACGGTCAGCCTCGCGGTCAGCACCAACGGCACCGACTGGGAGTCGGTGGTGTCTTCGGAAGAGCCCGCCGGGGATGACTTCGAATGGCTTTTGTACCCGCCGCACTCGGCGCAGTACCTGCGGCTCACCATGACCGGGGTTTCGGGGGCGAGCGTCGATCTGCGCACGCTCGAGATCTTCCCCGACTCGACCGTGGGCCAGGCGGTCACGAGTGACTCGGGACTCGATGTGACCTCGCTCTCGAGCGTGAGCGTCGAGGCGAGCGGCTGGGCCTCGAGCGCCGATGCGGCCAGTGTCATCGACGGCGTTGTCGGCGGGCTCCCGGGTCGCACCGAAGCGGCGGGGGCGACCGCCGACGGGGTAGTCACGATCGATCTTGGCGCCGAGCAACTGGTGCGTGCCGTCGATCTGCAGTTTTCCGGTAATGCGGGCTGGACCGGCGGCGGCAGCATCGAGCTGTCGGCGGACCAAACGGAGTGGGCGC
>JAICQQ010000276.1 GCA_025937785.1 Polyangiaceae bacterium | reverse complement strand
TGGACGTGTTCCTCCCGGACATGCTCGGCTGGACCGTCCTCAACAACCTCAAGCTCGATCCTGCCACCCGACACATCCCGGTCCAGATGATTTCCGTGGAAGAGGAGCGCCAACACGGGCTCTCCCACGGCGCGTTCGGCTACCTGGTGAAGCCTGCCACGACGGACGAGATCGAGCAGGCGGTGGACAAACTGAAGGTCTACGTCGCACCGCACAAGAAGCGGCTGTTGGTGATCGAGGACGACGATCGAGAACGAGCCAGCGTGGTGGAGCTGCTCTCACACGACGACATCGAGGTCACCGCGGTCGGCACCGGGGCGGCTGCGCTCGAGGCGTTGCACGAGCAGGTCTTCGATTGTTGCGTGGTCGATTTGCGGCTGCCTGACATGACCGGTTTCGAGCTGCTCGACAAGCTGCGCGCCGAGCCGGCGCTGCAGGGCATTCCGATCGTAGTCTTCACCGGCAAGGAACTCTCTGCAGAAGAGGAAGCCCGGCTGCGCACCGTGGCCAAGAGCGTCGTCGTCAAGGACGTGCAGTCGCCCGAGCGACTCCTCGACGAGACCTCGTTGTTTCTGCACCGCGTGATCTCGGACTTGCCCGAGCACAAGCGCAAGATGATCGACCGGCTGCATGGCTCGGTCGAGGCACTTCGAGGCCGCAAGGTGTTGGTGGTCGACGACGACGCGCGCAACATCTTCGCTCTCACCACCGTGCTCGAGAACCAGGGGATGGAGGTCGTCAGCGCGACCAACGGCCGCCAAGCCATCCACCTGATCGATTCCACCCCTGATCTCAGCGTCGTACTCATGGACATCATGATGCCCGATATGGACGGCTACGAAACCATGCGAGAAATTCGTAGGGACCGGCGCTTCCGCACGCTGCCGATACTTGCGCTGACGGCCAAGGCGATGAAGGGCGATCGGGAGAAATGTCTGCAAGCAGGGGCGTCCGACTACATCGCCAAACCCGTCAACACGGATCAACTTCTGTCCCTACTGCGCGTTTGGTTGTATCGCTAGACCGAGAGTTTCTCAAACATGATCCCGATGGTGAATATCCTGCTCGTCGATGACGAGCAGCGCAACTTGGACGCGCTCGAGGTCATCCTCGACGACCCGGGCTATCGAGTGCTGCGCGCGGACGATGCGGACAAAGCGTTGCGCCTACTCTTGGAGCACGAGATCGCCGCGATCGTCATGGACATCAAGATGCCCGGAGTGAGCGGGTTCGAGCTCGCGAAGCTGATCAAGGGCACCAAGAAGTACCGCGAGATCCCCATCGTTTTCTTGACGGCGTACTTGGTGGGCGATCAGGACGTGATCGCCGGTTACGGCGCGGGCGCGGTCGATTATCTGACCAAACCCGTCAACCCCACGATCTTGCGGCACAAGATCGGGATCTTTGCGGAGCTTTTTCGGAAGACCCGGGCGCTGTCCGAGCTGAACGAGACGCTCGAGCAGCGAGTGCTCGAACGGACCGCCGAGCTCGAGAAGTCGGAAGCCGCCCTGCGCGCGTCGAATCAGCAGAAGGACGCCTTCTTGGCCACGCTCGCGCACGAGCTGCGAAACCCGCTTGCCCCGCTGCGCACGGGTCTCGATCTATTGCTCCGGGTGCTGACGCCCGCACCGATCGTGAACCGCACGCTCGCGGCCATGAACCGGCAGCTCGATCACATGGTCCGGCTGATCGACGACTTGCTCGACATGTCCCGCGTCAGCCGCGGCATGTTGGAGCTGAAGAAGGAGCGGGCGAACCTGAGCGCGATCGTCGAGGCTGCCATCGAAACTGCGCAGCCGTTCATCGATCAAAGGAAACAGTCGTGCCGGGTCGAGACCGACGCGTCGGTGTTTGCAGTTCTGGATGCAACCCGGATTGCCCAGGTCATCGGCAACCTCTTGCACAACGCATCCAAGTACACGCCGCACGGCGGCGAGATCGTCATCCAGGTCAGCTCGGACTCCCGCACCGCGATGATCCGGGTCATCGATCCGGGTGCCGGCATTCCCGCAGGCCAGCTCGAGCGCGTCTTCGACATGTTCGCAAAGATCGAGCGCTCCGTCCGGGACGCCAACGGCGGGCTCGGTATCGGATTGGCGCTTTCGCGCCAGCTGGCCATTCTCCACGGGGGTTCGCTGGTTGCCGACAGCGCCGGCGAGGGTCAGGGCGCAACCTTCAGTTTGTCCCTGCCCTTGGTCGATGCGCGACCGGTGGAGTCAGCACCGAAACGAGACGACGCGGCTCCGGTCGACGCAGCACGGTCTCTCAGCATCGTGGTGGTCGAAGACAACCTGGACGCTGCCGAGCTGATGGAGATCTGGCTCACTCAAATGGGTCACCAGGTGCGCGTGGCGCGCAACGGCATCGAAGGCTTGAACCTGGTGCGCGAGGTTGCGCCGCAGGTGGTTTTGTGTGATCTCGGCTTGCCGGGCATGAGCGGCCTCGAGGTGTGTGAGGGCGTCAGGGGGCTCGAGCTGCCGGCCCAACCCGTCATGGTGGCCCTGACGGGCTGGGGCATGACCGAGGATCGCCGGCGAACCCACGAGGTTGGATTCGACCATCACCTCGTCAAGCCCGTCACGGCCGAGGCCCTGCTCGAGATCCTGGGCAAGACGCCGCGCACGCTGCCGGAGCCCTGAGAGGCTGACAGCGCTCCCCGCTGCGGGGTGGGTGCCAGCGTCTGCCTTAGAGAGCCCTCTCAGTCCGCCATCAGGCTATTCTGTTCGACCTGCACGCGATTGTCGCTGCAGAACCTGCAGCCCGCACCGTAAAAGTAGTCGCGATTCGCGGTGTCGTCCATCAGGTGAACCCTGAACCATGCGGCAGCCGCGGACAGGGCGACACCGCTCGCGCCCGTGTACACCCAGCTGCCGTGGTCCGCGCCCAATTCGTTGAGGAAGAACGCCGGCTGGTCCGTCACCGACTCGTAGGTGCTCTTGACGCCGTCGCATTCGACCTGATCGTCCTGCCCGCCGCAGAAGAACAGCATCGGCGTGTGCACCCCCTCGAGCGCCCGGGTGCCGCAAATCGTCGCGAGGGCTCGGTAGCGCGGGTCGGACGCTGTCATGCAGGTCGACATGCCGCCAAACGAGTGGCCCAGCTGGCCGATGTTCAGCGTGTCCAGGCGGTGATAGTAGGGGCTGCTCGAGTCCTCGGCCTGCTCTAGGATCCAGTCCAGACCTATGGTGGTGGGGAGCGGCGGATCACCGCCGCCGGTGGCAGTGCTGAGCGGAGCGACCACGACGAAACCGTGGGAGGCGAGATGGTTCACCATCGGCAAGTACTGCCCGCACCAGCGGTTAGCGCCTGAGTCGACAATGCAATCCGGCGGATTCGGCTCGGGGTTGTCCTGGTAGCCATTGGCCCAGATGAGGATCGGGTGACAGTACCCGCTATCGGCGAGGTTCGACGGGCGGTACACGTTGAACCGTTGCTGTTCGTCTCCGTAGATCGGATCGGGGAGGACGCCCGCCAGGGGACCGACGTTCTTTTCGGCCGTCACCTGGAACGGGCCCGCGCTCTTCGGATCGGCGGAGGGCAACGGGTTACCGACGCAGTTGCTCTGCATGCCGCTGCCGCCGACGCCTCCGGCGCTGGATTGCCCGCCACCCACGCTGGTACTGGTCGTACTGCCACCGCTGCCAGTGGCTCCACCGCTGCCATTGCCCGCGGTGGCATTGCCCGCGGTGGTACCGCCGCTGCTGGCATCGCCGGTGGTGGCATCAGCGGTGGTTGCGTTGCCGCCGGTTGAACCGCCGATGGCCGTGGAGCCGCTCACGGAGGCGGAGCTCGTGACCGCGCTCGTGGTCGAAGCGCTCGCGCTCGTGTTGCCTTGGGTCGTGCCACCCGTCGTCGGGCCACCCACGGCGTTCGCGTTCGAACCCGTAGCCGCCGCAGTCTGGGTCACACCACCTGCGCCAGTCGGCGCGTCGCCGTTCGACGAACTCCCACAGGCCGCCGTCGAGGAGAGCAGCCCGATGAACAATAATGGATGCCTCATGGTCGTTGCCTATTCCCATAATGCGAGGTCCCGATCAACGACTGGAGTGAGATCTCTCGACGACGACCTCGGCATCGACCGGGCGAGGCGCCGGCGATAGTCGGACCGTAGCGCGCATTCGGTTCACTTTTTTTTGCTTCCGGCTCGCCGCGCGCAACTTCTCGAAAACTTACCGATAGCAACGGTCGAGCCTGCCCGAAAGCGAAGATCCCATCACAAATTCGCCCTCGCTCCGACAAATGCCGAGGCAACCGCAACCGGGTCGCCCCAGCTTGGACCCCAGGGCTGGCTCTCAACGAGGCAACAGGCACATGAAGCTAAGATCGAACCCAGGAAGGCTAGCCCTATCGGCGCTCTTGATCGGAGGCGTCACCCTGTTCTCCGCCCGAGCCGGGGCAGACAACCCCATCATTCAAACGAACTACACGGCCGATCCGGCGCCGATGGTTCACGAAGGCAGGTTGTACCTCTACACCTCACATGACGAGGATGTCACCCGGGACAACTTCTACACCATGGACGATTGGCGACTGTACTCCACCATCGACATGGTCAACTGGACCGATCACGGCTCACCCGCGGGCTACGAGAGCTTCGATTGGGCGACGGGCGATGCCTGGGCGCCGCAGGGTATCGCTCGGAACGGCGAGTTCTATCTGTACGTGCCGCTGAACAACGCCACCGGTGCCCGCGTCGGCGTCGGCGTTTCGGCCAACGTAGCCGGCCCATTCACCGATCCGCTCGGAAAGGAGCTGGTGGGGACCGGGACCGGCCACATCGATCCAACGGTGTTCATCGACGACGATGACCAGGCCTACATGTACTGGGGCAACGGCACCCTCCGCTACGTGAAGCTGAATTCGGACATGATCAGCTACTCGGGAAGCCCGACCACCGTATCGCTGCAGGGATTCACCGAGGGGCCCTGGTTCTACAAGCGCGAGTCGCGCTATTACCTCGTCTATGCCGCCATGAGCGGCACCGAGAAGATCAGCTACGCCACCAGCGACAGCCCCACGGGGCCCTGGACCTACCGCGGCGACATCATGGGGCCCGGCTCGACGTTTACCAACCACGCGGGCATCGTCGACTACCAGGGGCATTCGTACTTTTTTTATCATAACAATGCCCTGCCAGGCGGCGGGGATTTCAAGCGCTCGGTGTGCGTCGAGGAGTTCAGTTACGGCGCTGACGGCAGCATTCCCGAGCTCACCATGAGCGAAGAGGGTCCAGCCGCCATCGCCAGCTTGGATCCCTTCCAGCAAGTCGAGGCCGAAACCATCGCCTTTGCCTCGGGACTCAAGACCGAGGTGTGCACCGATACAGGGGCTGGGATGAACGTCACGTCGATCAGCGACGGGGATTTCATCAAGGTGAAAGACGTCGACTTCCTGGACGGCGTCACCTCGTTCGAGGCTCGCGTGTCGGCTGCCAGCGACAACGCGACGATCGAGCTCCACCTCGACAGTGAGAACGGCACCCTGCTTGGTACGTGTGAGGTCTCGGGCATGTCGTCGTGGAGCACGGTGACTTGCCCCGTCAGCGGCGGGAGCGGGAAGCACGACCTGTTCCTGAAGTTCACCGGGGGCGGCGGCGACCTCTTCAAGTTCAACTGGTGGAAGTTCACCGGACCGACGACGACGAACGGCGGGGGCGAAGGCGGCAGCGCAGGCGTGGGTGGCGCCGCTGGCAGCACCAGCACGGGCGCTGGCGGTGCCGGCGGCCAGAGCTCGACCAGCGCCGGCGGTGCCGGCGGCCAGAGCTCGACCAGCACCGCCAGTGTCGAGACCGTCGGAGGCACTTCGACCACCGGCGGCAGCGCCGCGACGGTAGGGGGCCCCAGCTCGACCACCAGTGGCAGCTCGGTGGGAGGAGCCGGAGCCACGGCTCTTGGCTCGACGAACAGCAGCACCGCTGCCGCCACGAACGGCGCCCCGGTCGACGCGACCGGCGAGGACGACGCTGGCGGCTGCAGCTGTCGCCTCACCGGGGGCCCGCGCTCCTCTCGGCTGGGAGTATTGGCGCTCGCCGTGGCGGCGCTTGCTGTCAGCCGGCGACGGCGAACGAGACCGCGGACCTAGCTGCCAGTCGCGTCAGAACGCTTCTGACAACAAGTTCCAGAACGTCTGCGTCGCGAGCTCGCCATCGACCTTGCTCACCAGCCAAGCGCTGCCCGCGTCGTCGATGGTCAGGGCCGGAGTTTCGCCAGCGTTCGCCGCCGCGGGCCCATCGTGTCGGGAGCGGTCGATCCGCAACGCAAATCCCGGAATGGCCGCGGTCAGAATGGCGACCTGATCCGAGGCGATGGGGGTCTCGAAGATCCGGTCGCGCTTTTCGGCGATCCAATCGCCGAGGGGATTCTGCGGCAGCTCGGGCAAACGCGCGCTAGGCACGTCGCCGAGCTGGTCGTAGTAGGCGCTCACTTGGACGTAAGGCAATCGTTCCGCCACGATGGCAGTGGCCCATGGATCCATGTCCCCATTTGGTATGCCCATGTTGGCGCCCTGCTCGGTCAACTCACCGAGCGAGGCGACAACCACCACCCGGTCGGCGATGGCCGGCTCGACGAGATAGGCGTCGGCCACGTCCGTGAGACGCCCCCCCGTCACGACCACCAGCGGCGGATTCGTGGCGTCTAACGCCGCTCGCACGATGAGCTCCGCGCCTTCGGAGTGATTGGGCTCCGTGTCGGAGATTTCGCCGCTCGACGGCTCGACCAACGGCGGACCGGGGCTGGGAGTCGGGGCGGGCAGGTCATCGATGCCGCTGGCTTCGGCGGCTTGAAGCATCGCTTCCCAGCCGCTCAAGTTGCGATCCACGTCGGGCCAGGCGCCGCTATCGTTGATGATCAGGCCCGCCAACTCGAGCCCGTTCGCGGCGAGCAGCACCATCAGCTCGCCTTGCCAGTTGTCGAACGGTCCGTCGTTGTTCACGATGAACGGATTGTCGGCGCTCATCGGCAGGGCAGCGTCGGTGCGGGCATCGGAGCCGGCGTCGAGAGTGCCACCGCACGCGGTGAGCAGGACCAGGGCTGTGGTCCAGCGGGCGCGGCGAAGCAGGGTCAGCAGCGGAGGCCGCATCTGCTGCTCAATCCCCTTTGTTCAGCTCGGAGGCGAGAACGCTGCTCGGGTAGCGTGACTCGAACTCGCGGGCGGCGCTGTTCGCCTGCGTCGATCGGCCAGCACCCTGGAGCGCCCGCACGCGCAAGGCTTCGCGCTCTTCCCTCAGCGCACTCTTGGGAAACGACCGAGCGTGGCGATCGATGACGCGCAGCGCACGTTCGAAGTTGCGATCCATCACGGCGCGACGAGCGCTGTCCAGCAGCGTCAATTCCTCGGACGGCGCAGCTTGTCTGCGAGCCGTGTCGGTCCGAGTCGCCCGAGCAGGCAGCCCCTGGCCGGCGCCGGCGGCCGGCGATTTTCCAAGCGCACTGCCACCAGGCGCACTGCCACCCGACGCACTGCCACCCGACGCACTGGGCGCAACCGCTGACTCCACCACCGCGCTGGTCGTGGCTGCGGCCGGAGGCCTGCGTGGAGCCTGCGCTGTGCCTGGAGGTGGAGCGGTCCCGACGGCGATGGCGGGAGGCGCCTCCAGAGGTTCGGGGGCCAGCTGGCGCCACGCCGCGAACGCCGAGGTCGCCGCCAAGGCCGCCACCAGGAGCACGCGCGTGCTTTTCCGCGTTCGGAGCAGCAACGAACCTGCCGCTCGCCCGTCTCGCCGTTGGCCGAAGGCGGTCCGCGCCCGGAGCTGCGCTCGCCAGCGCAGCTCTGGGGGTGGCGCTACGATTTCGCGTTCCGCCGCCAGCAGGGCGCGCGCCCTCGCGGACAGGCCCGGGAGCGAGCTGGGCGTCATCGAGGGCCCTTCTGAAGCACCGTGACGGCGCGCTCGAACTCCTGGCGCGCCTTGCGCAGCCGGGAGTAGGCCGTAAAGATTGGTATTTGCAGCGTATCTGCGATGACCCGCATTGGTGTCTCGTCCAGGTCGTGCATCACGAACACAGCGCGCCGAGGCAGTGCAATCCGTTCGAGCGCGCGGAGCACGACGCTCCGTGCCTCGGCAGCCGCCAGGATTTCGTCCAGGTCGCCGCGGGTGTCCGCGATGTCGGGTACCTCGCCGGGGATTTCCCGAGCCTGACGGCGGCGATGGGCGGCAGCCACGCGAAACGCGATCCCGAAAAGATACGCGCGGAGCGGGCGCCTGGGATCGTAGTCCTCCCACTTGCGGTCGAGGACCAGGAACACCTCGTGCGCGAGGTCTTCGAGATCCGCCTGCCGAACCCCGAGCCGCTGCAGACTGCGGCAGAGATAGTCGAATTCGAGACAGTATGCCTGAAGGGCATGCTCGGGCGCGGGGAAGCCCTGGTTTCGCTCAGCGCCGCCAGTGGCTCCGGGATCCGGTGAAACGCGCACCAACACGCTGATATTGTCGCGAGCGGCCCGGCTTTTGTTACAGAAAGAATGCAATGAGGTCGATTCCACCCAGGAAAACGAAGGAAGGTGCAACGAAAACGGGGTGCTGATTGAGTTGAACCGTCCAGGGCGACAGTGTGTACGAGAGTTCGAGGTGCGCCTTCGCCTCGAGCCGCTGCCAGAGCGCGCCCCCAGCCCCCAATCGAAGCCCGATTTCCCACAGGGTTGCTCGGGGTGATTGGGGTTGGTCGACGCCGAACCCCTGCGCGCGCACCTGCCCCGCCCTGAATACCGGACACGTGTCGATGCCAGGCCAGCGATAGCAGGGCGCTACGCTCGCCGCGAGGACGGAGCTCTCGAAGCCGCTGCCGTCGTCGCTGGTTTCGTGACGCTGGGGCAGGCTCGCTTCGAAGGCGATTTGCAGCAGCACACGCGGCAGGCGCCCCACGACCATCACACGACCGCCGGCGGTCACGTCAGGCGCCCAACCGGAGACCACGAAGGGCCCGAGGCCCGCCCCCACTTCGAAGGTCTCTGCAGCCGAAGCCGCCGGCGCTGAGGCAGGAGCGCTGGACGTGGCTGTGGACGTGGACGTGGTTGTGGCTGTGGCCGTGGGCGGAGCTGGCGGCGTCCGTCCAACCTGCGTGTCCGACTCTGGTACTTTGGCTTCAGCAGGTGTGTCAGCCTGTTCGGGGCGCCCCAGCAACTGGAGCTGCACGGTGACCGCGAAGACCATGTTTCGTGCGAGACCCGCGCAGTCGGCGGCCTGTGCTTCGAAGCGTCGTTGTCCTTCGAGCGCCCCTTCCCGATCCACCCATCGTAACCACCCGGTCAGCTTGCCACCCTTGGCGGAGATCTCGACCGCAACGGTACGAGCGGCGCCTGGGACGAACGGATCGGTGTCGAGCCGCTCGGCCACGGCTGCACGGAACTCCGCCTCGCTCGGGCAGCCGATGCCGCTCGGGACGGCGTACTCGAGACTCACTTCGAGAGCGCTGTTGGCAGGCACGCTGACCAGGCTGAGCAGGAGCACTGCGGTCGAGACCACGACCCAGCGTTTCCACGAACCGATCGACACGGGCGCAGACTAGAGCGTGTTGACACTTTGTGAACTTGACATACGTTCAGCATGACGTAGATTGGCATCATGGCAGCTCGAATGGCGATGACGCAGGCGTGTTGGCGTCGATTGAAAGGCCGTGTTCGAGCCCTGACCAGGCGCGGTCCAAAGGGAGTGGATGACCGCCGTTTTCTCGAGGCGGTGCTGTGGATGCTTCGGACGGGCGCTCCCTGGAGAGATCTGCCAGCAGAGCTCGGCAAGTGGAACACGGTGTATCGCCGGTATCGCCGCTGGGCAGTTGCCGGTCGGTGGGAAGCGTTGCGGCAGACACTTGAAGAGCAGCAGCAGTGTTATTTGCTGATCGACAG
>JAICQQ010000283.1 GCA_025937785.1 Polyangiaceae bacterium | reverse complement strand
TTCTCGATGCCCTCGCCGCACTCGAAGCGCACGAACTTGACCAGCGACACGTCGCCGCCAGCGGCCTGCGCCACTTCCTTGCGGAGTTGTTCGACCGTCTTGTCGGTCTCGAGCACGCTGGGCTGCTCGACCAGACAGACTTCCTTCAGCCACTTGGCGACCTTGCCCTCGATCACTTGAGGACGCTTGGCCTCGGGCACCTTGCCCTCTTCGGCGAGCTGGCCGGCGAAGATGTCGCGCTGGCTGGCTTTGGCGCTTTCGGGCACGGCAGCGCCGTTCAGAAACTGCGGATTCATGGCCGCCACCTGCATCGCGGTATCGTCCACGAACTTCGTGAACGCGGCGTGTTTCAGCACGGCTGCGGCTCCGGCCTTCACCGCGAGCAATACACCGATCTTGCCGCCCATGTGCACGTACGAGTGCACGCAGCCTGGCGCGTCGAGCGCCAGCCGTTCCCAGCGGCGCACGGTGATGTTCTCACCGAGCTTGCCCACCAGCGCGGCCCGCGTGTCTTCCACCGTGGCTGAGCCACCCTTGAAGGGCTGCGCGCCGAGATCTACCCCGCTATCGGCCTTGGCGGCCGTGTCGGCCACCCCTTCGGCGAAAGCCAAGAACTCGGGGTTGCGCGCCGCGAAGTCGGTCTGGATGTTGACCTCCACGATCACGCCGGAAAGCCCGTCGGCGGCGACGCGGGTCACGACCACACCCTCGGAGGCCACGGCACCAGCTCGTTTGGCGCTCTTGGCCAGGCCCTTCTTCAAGATAATCTCGACGGCCTTATCCATGTCGCCTTCGGCCTCGACCAGCGCGCTACGACAGTCGTTCAGTCCTGCCTGAGTCCGATCGCGAAGTTCCTTTACCTGCTGCATGTTCACTTGAGCCATGATTCCTCTTATAGATGGTCGGGTTCGAGAGCGAACGACCTCGAGCGCCAGCGGTGCTCCTGCGACGTTGCCTCTCGGAATGCGGATGTGTCGGTCTGACTAAACGAGCGCCCGGGCCCGCACACGCGCGCGGCCCGGGTTGGTTTGCGCTGAGCCTTGCGAACGGGGGCGGGGCGTACCCCACCCCCACCCTCCCAAGCTCACGCGCCTTGTTGTTGGCGCGGACGCCCGGCGTAGATCACCTGAGCATCGGGACCCGAGGCTCGACCTTCGCCGGACTTCTCTTTGCCCGACAGGTACTCGCGCCGGCGAGCGGCGCCCATGATGCAGGCGTCTGCCAGAGCCGAGGTGATCAAGCGCACCGAACGGATCGCGTCGTCGTTGCCGGGGATGACGAAGTCGACGAGATCTGGGTCGCAGTTGGTATCGGTGGTCGCTACGATCGGAATCTTGAGCTTGCGCGCTTCGCTCACTGCGATCGACTCCTGCGCGGGGTCAATGATGACCATCACCTGCGGTACCGAACCCATGCCCTTGAGCCCACCAATGTGCTTCTCCAAACGGGCGCGCTCCTTGTCGAGCTGAACCGTCTCCTTCTTGGGGAGCTGCTCGTAGGTGCCGTCTTCGCGCATGCGCTCGAGCGCGCGCAAGCGGTCGAGCCCGCCCTTCATGGTGCGGAAGTTCGTCAGCGTCCCGCCGAGCCAGCGATTCGTGACATAGTACATACCGGCACGTGACGCTTCTTCTTGCACGATGATGGCGGCCTGGCGCTTGGTACCGACGAACAGCACCGTGCCGCCGCGAGAAACGGTGTTCAGGATGAAATCGAACGCCTTCTTGAACAGTCGAGCGGTCTGATCGAGATCGATGATGTGAATGCCGCTGCGCGCGCCGTAGATGTAGTTCTTCATCTTCGGATTCCAGCGCTTGGTCTGGTGTCCGAAGTGCACGCCGGCCTCGAAGAGGTCGCGCACGCTGAGCGGTTGCTCCAGGTCGCGGGTGGGGCGGCGTGCGGGGTCGAGCTGCTCTTGCGCTCGCTCGCCTGCTAGGGCAGCGGTCGTCGAAAGTTCTGCCGGACGAACGGGACCATCATCATCGTCATCATCGTCGTCGTCGTCGTCCATGCCGAAATTGTTGTTATCGTTGATCATGCGCGTTCTCCTTCCGGTTATTTCCTCCACCCTTCTCCGAGCCAACCGACGTGTCGGCACCGGACTCGGTAGCTGCGCTAGGGTGTGCGGTGTGGATCCCGCGGGGGAGCGGGGGGCGCGAAACCTACGGCATAGGAGGCCGTTGGACAAGGTCCGCCGCCAAAAAAAGGCGGAAGGAGCGCATATCGCCGACGCCTGTCCAGACGCGGCAATGATTTCAATAATTTAGACAGAAATCTCGCCGGCCCCCGTCGAAACTACGGCAGACTCAGCCAACGTTCCCGCCTCAGGACCCGGTGGCGGCCGCAGCGACTAGACGACCAACGGTACTCGGTACCATGGCGCCGGATTCTTCACGAAGACATGCTTGACGGTCGCGCGACCAACCGCCAATAGGAAAAGCGGCAGCGACAAGCTGCGCCGCTTCGTCTCGAAGACCAGCGAGTTGAACAGGTTGCGCTCGAGCACCTCGATCTGGCTACGACGTTGCGCGATGGCTTCGGCTTCGTCGAGCAGCGCCCGGCCATGTTGTTCGATCACCTGCCGGCGAACGTGCTGCAAGAAACGCCCGAACTGTCGCGACGAGTAGTACGGACGCCGCGACTTTGCGATGGGAACGTCAGCCCACACGACGTTGCACTCCGGGGCGAAGAAACTGTCCTCGACGATCTGGAGACAGCGGCAATACTCCTGAAGCGAAGCGTCAAGGATCTTGTCGTCGACCCACAGGTCTGATCGCGCGTCCGTGGACCAGAACAATGCACCGTTCGAAATGCCGGGAAACAGGAAGGTGTATGCGCGTAGCTGTAACGGCGAGATCCGTCCGGGCCGGTACCAGTCCCCAAGCGTCGTGCGCGAGCAGGCCGTGGGAGGGTCTTCGGACCGGTCCCAGATCTGCTGATTGCGGTGAAGAATGGCGCACCCGCTCGCGCGAATGGCGTCCACGTTTTCCTGCAAATAGCCGGGAAGGAGCCAGTTGTCGTCTTCCACGACACAAGCGTACGGAGCCCCCAGGTAAGCTTTTGTTTGAAAGGCCTTGTTGAGATTTCCGGTGGCGCCCAAGGAGCGCTCGTTCCACTGATACTCGATCCGCGGATCGCCCAGCTCGCGAACCACGGCCTCCCCCTCGCGATCCGGCGAATCGTCGAACACCAGAGCGCGCCAGTCGCCCATCGATTGCTCGAGGATGGTGCTCAGGGCATGTCGAAGCCATGCGGGCCGGCGGAAGGTGGGGACACGGATCTCTACCAAAGCAGTCACGGAGTTGCGTCTAACACAGGCGCGCCAGAAATCCTAGGTGGCTGACTCAGCGCGCCGAGAACTGGTGACTATAGCCCCACCACCTTACTGCGGTCCCCTGCGACGCCCCTCAGCGCGTCCCTCGTGTCGACGATGAGCCGGGCCTCGCCGAAAAGCCGCGGCCGATCGAGCGCCGTGTGATCGGTGATCAGCACGACCACGTCGAAGGCGCCGAAATGGGTGTTTGCCGGCTCGCTCACGAGCTCGCTGCCGTCGACGCTGACGCTGGGCACATGGGGATCCATGTAGCGGATCACGGCGGAGCGCTTGCGCAGCTCGATGATCACGTCGAAGGCCGGCGACTCGCGCACGTCGCAGACGTCGCGCTTGTAGGCGATGCCGTAGATCAAGATCTTGGAACCGTGGACGGGCTTGCCGTGTTGATTCAGCGCGTCCACGATGCGATCGACCACGTAGGCCGGCATGGCGCTGTTGATCGCGTCGGCCAGGTCGATGAAGCGGGCCTGGTACTTGAGCGAGCGCAGCTTCCAGGAAAGGTGCAGAGGATCGATTGGAATGCAGTGCCCGCCCAGGCCCGGGCCCGGGTAGAAGGGCATGAACCCGAAGGGCTTCGTCGCGGCGGCCCGAATCACTTCGAACGGATCCACGCCGAGCCGCCGGCTCATGATGGCGATTTCGTTCACGAGCCCGATGTTGACCGCGCGGAACGTGTTCTCGAGGAGTTTCACCATTTCCGCGGTCTCGGGGTTCGATACCGGCACCACTTGGTCGATGATTTGGCCGTAGAGCGCCTGGGCCACGCGCAGGCATTCCGGGGTGGCGCCGCCCAACACTTTGGGGGTGTTTTTGGTTTTGAAGGTCTGGTTGCCCGGGTCGACGCGCTCCGGCGAAAATGCGATGAACACATCCTGCCCCAGCACGAGGCGCTCACCGGTCAACTTGGGGATCAGCACCTCGCGGGTGGTGCCGGGATACGTCGTCGACTCGAGGATGATCAGCATCCCGGGCCGCTGGTAGCGGGCAACCTCGTCGCTCGCCGCGACGATGTAGCGCATGTCGGGATCTTTGGTCTTGTTCAACGGCGTCGGGACGCACACGACGACGGCGTCGGCGTCGCAGAGTACGCGGCCGTCGGCGGTGGCGCGCAAGCGTCCGGCGCCCACCTGCGAGGCGACGTCGCCGGAGTCGACGTCCGCGATGTACGACTCGCCGGCGTTCAAGCGCGCGACCCGGTCGGAGTCCGGGTCGAGTCCCGTCACACGATAGCCGGCGCGCGCGAACTCTACCGCGAGCGGCAATCCCACGTAGCCCACCCCGAGCACCACGATGTGTGCGGACTTGGAATGGATGCGCTCGAGCAGTCGATCCTGCATTTGGGGCTCGCGAGGCGGGACGCTGCCGCAATTGCCGGCGAAAGAAAAGCGACTACCGAGTCGACACCACGCGACAAGCCGGCGCCGCGACGCCACGGCTGCCCGCGCGGAGGCGCTGAGTGGCGGCAGCCCCGGGCGCGGCCTCGCCGGCCTCGTCGGCCTCGCTGCGGCGCGCCAGGAATGCGACCAGAAAGCCGGTGAGGAGCGCACACGCCATCACGACCAGCAGGCGTACTTTCAGCCCGAGCGGGGGCGACGACCGCGGCGGGAGGCTCCTGGGCACTGCTTTTGCCAGGCCCGGGGGGGATGATAAGACGAGCGCACGCTCTAGTGACGCAGGCACGTCGGCCCCAGCCCCCAAGGCGACGGTTGGCGGCGCGCCCCCGAAACCAGGTCGATCCGCGAGGGCGGCGGTGATCACCGTCCACGGAATGCCTTCCAACGTCTGGCTTGGCAGGGGCACGATGATCCCGACCTCGCTCTCGGGTGGCGCGGGATCGACGACGCATGACATGCGCCGCGTCGCGTAGTGCGCCGTCTCTTGCGTGGTCGACACCTGCCCTTCGTAGCGGCATTGCAAGCCGCCGATCTCGGCGATCAGCGCCGCTAACGTCGGGCGGTCGTTGGGGTCCGGACTCAGCAAACGCGCGACGATTTCACTCACCGCCCCCGCGACACCGGGGACCACTTCTGCCAGCGGCGGTGGCCCGGCCGCTCGGCGCCCGCGCAGCTGGCGCCGGGCGCGCGAGATAGCCAGCGCGGAGCGCCCAGCGACCATCTCGAACAGCACGAGGCCGAGGCCATAGACATCCGCGGCCAGATCAGGAGGGCTGCCGGCAGCGCCATCTTCGTAGTTGCCGAAGTCGCAGAGCTTCGAGCCGCCTTCTTTCGTGAGAAAGACGTTGTGCGGCGCGACGTGGCCATGCAGAACTCTGATCGCATGCGCCGCCGCGAGAGCGCTCGCAAGCTCGCGCGCGATGCCGAGGGCTTCGGGCACGCTGATGCTGCGACGTCGAGCCAGGCGCTGGCGCAACGTCTCGCCCGGCAGCTGCTCGGTCACCGAGTACGGCAGGCCCCGCGCAGTCACACCGGCGTCCGTCACCCAGGCGATGTGTGGGTGGCGCAAGCGGGCGAGCGCTTGCCAGTCGGCGCGCGCGCGACGGACCACATCGGCTCGCCGGGCAAGGTCGGCTCGCAGCATGCGAAACGCAAACCGCCGCCCGAGCCCCAAGTGCTCTACTTCGTAGACGACGGCGCCAGCGCATGCGCCCAGCTGGCTCAGGGCTCGATAGCGAGTGCCAGGGATCACGCTGCCGGGTTCCACGCCGAGGCTAAGAGCACGTGCGGGCATGCCCCTGACTCGGTCACCCCGCGCTCAGGTTGCCTCGAAAGACTCGATTGATTCGAGGGCTAAACCAGCGTTCAGCGCCGTGCGCTCCGACGCAGCGCCGCGCAGAACGAGGTCGACCGCTCGGCCTCGTCCACGCCTGGGACGCCGAGTCGATTCAACTTGCCAGCAGCCACAGCGCGATCGCGATGGGTATTACGATCAGGTTCAGGACCCCGAGCAAGATACCGGCGAGCGCCATGCCGGCGCCGCCCACCGTGGTCGGATTATCGCGCACGGCTCGACGCCCGATGATGCCCGCGATGATCGCGGTGATGCCCGTCATGGGACCTAGACAGAGCAGCACGCCGCAGACCAGAGCCACCACCGAAGCCGTGCTCGCCGGGGGCTTTTCGCCGCGCGGCAGACCCGTGCGCGGATCGATAGTCATGGCGTGCAGCGCCATCGTTTCCGGACTACCCGTGATCGGTTTCGCCGGACGGCCCGGCGACCCAGCCGAAGAGCCCGGCGGGCGATGTCCGCCCGGGGGTGAGTGGCCGCCCGGGGGCGAGTGGCCGCCCGGAGGCATGTGGCCGCCCGGGGGCATGTGACCACCCGGCGGCCCGCGATGACCCCCGCCCGGCGGAGGCATGCCACCGTATCCCGCTGCCCCGTGCGTCGGTCGGTGTGCTTCAGGCATCGTCTTGCCGATGATACTCGACACTGCGGCAGACGCAGCCATTTCCGTCGACCGCGATCGATCCGGCTTGCGAACCAACGTCTGCCCTGATACCGCCTGCACCGAACACCATGTCGATCACCCGAGAAACCGTGCTCCATATCGCACAGCTCGCGCGACTCAGACTCGACCCGCAAGAGGTGGAAGCCTTGCAGAAAGATCTCGACAAGATCGTGGGCTACGTCGCCGAATTGGAAGCGCTCGACACCACCGATGTGCCTCCGACGACGTTGATGGCCAGCGGCGGGGCTTCGCGTCCGGACGAGCACGTGCCCAGCCTCACCCCGGACCAGGCGTTGGCGCAGGCGCCTCGGTCCGTTCAAGGGGGCTTCGCAGTCCCGGGATTCGTGGACGAGTCATGAGCAGCACCGAGCAGCGCAGCCTCTCACAGACGGTGGCGGACGTGCAGGCGGGGCGCCTCAGCTCCGAAGCACTCGTGCGCGAGCACCTGCAGCGCATCGAGCGGCTCGCGCCCCTCAACGCGTTTCTCCACGTGGACAGCGAGCGCGCGCTCGAGGCCGCCCGCGCTGTCGATCGGCGGCGCGAACAAGGGCAATCGCTCGGGCCGCTGGCAGGCGTTCCGATCGCGATCAAGGACGCCATTTGCACCCAGGACGCGCCGACCACGTGCGCTTCGAAGATCCTGCGATCGAACGCGGGCGCGCGCGAAGGTTGGCTGGCACCGTTCGACGCCACCGTCATCGAACGGCTGCGCAGCGCCGACGCCGTGCTCGTCGGCAAGACGAACATGGACGAGTTCGCGATGGGGTCTTCGACGGAAAACAGCGCCTACGGCCCCGCCAAGAACCCCTGGGACACCACGCGAGCGCCGGGCGGCTCCAGCGGCGGCAGCGCCATCGCCGTGGCGGCTTCGATGGCGCCAGCCTCGCTCGGTAGCGATACCGGTGGTTCGATTCGCCAACCGGCGAGCTTGTGCGGCGTCGTCGGCGTGAAGCCCAGCTACGGCAGGGTGTCGCGCTACGGCCTGGTGGCGTTCGCGTCGAGCCTGGACCAAATCGGTCCGTTCACGCGAGACGTGCGCGGGAGCGCCCGAGTGTTGGAGGTCATCGCCGGGCACGACCCCCGCGATCCGACGTCGCTCAGCGCGCCGGTCGGTGCCTATGAGGCGGCCTGCGACCGGGGCGTGCGCGGGCTCAAGATCGGCGTGCCCCGCGAATACTTCGGCTCGGGCCTGCAGCCGCAGGTCGAACGCGCGGTCAGCGCCGCGATCGACGATCTCGAGCGGGCGGGCGCCAGCGTCCACGACATCGAAATGCCCCACACTCGCTACGGCGTGGCGACCTACTACGTGATCGCCACCGCTGAAGCATCAAGCAACCTCGCGCGCTTCGACGGCGTGCGCTTCGGCCTGCGGGTGGAAGAACCCGGGGCGGACCTCACGACCATGTACGGCAGCACGCGCGATGCCGGCTTCGGACCTGAGGTAAAGCGGCGCATCCTGCTCGGGACCTACGTGCTGAGCAGCGGTTACTACGACGCCTACTACGCCAAGGCCCAGAAGGTGCGCACGCTGATCCGGAGAGACTTCGAGCGCGCGTTCGAAGCCGTCGACGTGATCGCGACGCCCACGTCTCCCACCGTCGCCTTCCGCCTGGGTGAGCGGATGCACGATCCCCTGGCCATGTACTTGGGCGATATCTACCAGCTGCCGGCGAGCCTCGCGGGCATCTGCGGCATTTCGCTGCCTTGCCGGTTGGTCGCTCCGGAGCAACCGCTCCCCGTCGGCTTGCAGTTGCTCGCTCCCGCGCTGCAGGAAGAAACGCTGTTCGCCGCGGCAGCCGCCCATGAAGCCGCCGCCGGGCCGCTGCCCCAGCCGCCGGTGGCGATCTAGTGTCGACGGCGGAGGTCGCGGTCGTCCCGTTCGCACCCGAACACACCGAACGACTGCTGCAGCTGTTCGAACGCTGTGACAACACCTGCTTCTGCCGCTACTTGCATTTCGCGGGCGACAAGCATGCCTGGCAAGATCGCCTCGCGAACGCCCCCGAGCGGAACCGAGACGAGTTCGTCGCAGAGGCCCGCAGCGGGGGCAGCGGAGCGCGCGGCGTGATCGCGCTCTTGGCGGAGCAGGTGGTCGGTTGGCTCAAGGTCAGCCGTGCGAGCGACGTCGACAAGCTCTACCAGCAGCGCCTGTATCGCGGCCTGCCCTGCTTCGACCGGCCCGTGGCGGGAGTCTTCACGCTGGGCTGTTTCCTGGTCGATCCCGAGTACCGCGGCCGCGGCCTTTCGCGCGAGTTGATCCGGGCCGGCGTGGCCCTCGCTCGAAGCCTGGGCGCCACCAGTGTCGAGGCACTTCCCCGCGGTGAGCTCGCGGGGAGCGCGGCCGAGCGCTGGCTGGGGCGGCCATCGGCGCTGCTAGCGGAAGGCTTTCAGGTCGTACACGACTTCGAACCCTACCCCGTGCTGCGTCGAGTGCTCTGACACCCCCTGGCAGCGCGCGGGCAGGTTTTTCGAACGCGCTCAGCAGGTGGGGTCGAACGGGCCGTCGAAGCCCGGGCAGCTGAGCAGCCCCGCGGACAGCCCCAAGAACACCGCAAACAGGGTTTCTCGCTCCTGCGCGATGCGTTCCGCGCGGAGGCTATGGATCAGATGCGTGAGCGTGTCGCCGCTCGAGGCGAACAACAGCGCACGCCGCATCGGGTCGGGCAGCCCGAGATCGC
>JAICQQ010000016.1 GCA_025937785.1 Polyangiaceae bacterium | reverse complement strand
TGCGAGGGCGTCCCTCCTCCGCACGGAGCGCCTGTCCAGGGCGAAGCCGGCGCGTAGCGCCGGGCGCTCGCGGAGCGGGCGACCCTGTACTGGCGCGAGTACGGAGGTACACTCCCGATTGAAGACGAGGAGATTGAATTGCCGCCCGTCACGTCCCCGGCGCCGGCACCAGACTCCCTGCTCCAGATCCAGATCCAGATCCAGATCCAGATCCAGATCCAGATCCAGATCCAGATCCAGCCATGCAGAATGTCACATCAGGGCTAACCTGGGCCGCGCGCCCCCCGACCCTTCTGCCACGCGCGCACCACCTCGTCCGGATCGAGCATGTTCAGGTTCGTGTCCGGGCCCGCGTGGGTCGTGCGGTTCGCCACGCAAATCTTGACGTTCAGGAGTTTCACGGCCCGGCGCACGCCTGTTTCGCTCGCGAGGCGGAGGGCCTGCTCGAGGCCGCGTTCGACGTCGCGCCTGAGCTCGAGTGCCGGCGGCAATAGCGACAGTTGCTCGCGCTCCATCAGGTTCTTGACCCACCACATTTCGTCGTAAGGCTCGTCCAGACCGGGTAGCGGCTTGCCGGCTCCCGGTAGATCGTCGAACTCGCCGCGCTCCGCGGCCTCGCGGATCCTGCGTTCGACCAAGCTCTCGCGCGTGATCCCCATGGGCTCGTGTTCGTTCAGGACTCGAAGACGCGCGCTGGCACCTCGGCGTCGTCTACGGGATCGAAGGGTTCGGCGTGCTCGCTGAGCTCGGGAAGACGCTCGAACTTGGCACGAAACTCGAAGAGGTCGGTGCGGCGATCGAGGCGTGGCCGCACGCTGCCTGCAGTTCGGCAGCGGTACAGGTCGTTCACGTCGAGATCGGTGACGAGCAACATCTCGACGTTGCTGTCCGCCTCTGCCTGAATGCCGTCGCGGGCGAACTCGAAGTCGGCAGGGCTGTACACGGCGGCACGTCCGTAGTGGATGTCCATGGCCGGCACGCTGGGCAAGTTGCCGACGATGCCCGCGGTCACGACGTAGATCTGGTTTTCGATCGCGCGCGCCTGACAGCAGTAGCGGACGCGGCTGTACCCTTGGCGATCGTCGGTGTTGTAGGGAACGAACAAGATCTCGATGCCCTGGTCGGCGAGGTAACGAGCTGCCTCGGGAAACTCGGAGTCGTAGCAAATCAAGATGCCGACCTTGGCCTTCGCCGTGCTGAACACCGAGAGCGCATGCCCGCCCTCGATCCCCCAATAACGCCGTTCGGCAGGCGTGATGTGGAGCTTGGGCTGAAGCTGGACCTGCCCGTCCGGAAGCACCAACGGGCATGCGTTGAGCAACCTGCCGTCGATGCGCATGGGGTGAGATCCGCCCACGATGTGGACACCGTAAGTCTTGGCCAAACGCTGGTACAAACCGAGCACGTCATCCGTCAGGTCCGCCAACTTGGCGATACCCTCGAGCGCCGGCAGGTTCCGCAAGCTCTCTTGCGAGAGCAGCTGCACGGTGTTGAACTCGGGGAACAGCACGAAATCTGCGCGATAGTGGAATGCCGTTTCGACGAAGTACTCGACCTGCTCCGCGAATTCGTCGAACTCGCGGATACGCCGCACCTGATACTGCACGGCGGCGACGCGCACCTTGAGTTGCCGGTCTTGAATCGGCTGATACTGACCGTTGATCCACTCGATGAGCGTCGCGACGTTGCGGCTCTGCGGATCGCGAATGTAGTTGCGGAGCACGCCTCGAACCACGAACCCTTCGCGCAACTGAAACCCGAGAACCTCGTCCGTGAGCGTTCCCGCCTCGACCGCTTCGACGTACTCCTCGGGCGTGAGCGTGCTCGCGTGCCTCGCATAGCCGTGCACGCGACCACCGGCCAGAATGCGGCGCAGGTTCAAGCGCACACACAAATCACGACGCGCCTGGTACAACTCATGGCCAAGGTGAAGCCCGCGGTAGTCGGGGTGGACATAAACATCCGCCCCGTACAAGGTGTCACCTTGGGGGTCGTGGTTGTGAAAGTAGCCGCCGTCGGTGATGCCGGCGTAGGTGTGCGCGCGGTACGGGTCCGTCCCCATGTGCACGATCAAGCTAGCGATCGCGCCGACGGGGCGCCCGTTCATCTCGACCAGCACCTGACCCTCGGGGAACAACCTGAGGTGATTGGCCAGCTGCGCCCGGTTCCAGACCACGTTCTGCTCCGCGAGATCGGGGAAGCACTGTTTGTTCAGCTGGATCAGCGCGCCCAGGTCGCTCGACTCGATCAGGCGCAGGGTGGCCAGGCCCTTGGGCGTTTCGAACTGCCGACGCATCATGCCCACAGATTGCCCGTTTCCCGGCCGAGCGCCAGTCCAAGCTTTCGGACGCGGAGTAGGCTGGCCGCGCGACGCTTGGTCGATGAGCTAGTGTGGTGAATCTTTGATTCGCCACGAGACAAACAAGGCTTTCCTAGTCAATAGCACGCCAGAGTCCGAAATTCGCGTGGCCTCGTAGAGGCCGGGCCGCGCGAATTTCGGGACGAACTATGGAGACAGGACACTAGGTGCCGGTACTGCCGCGACGCGCACGCAGCTCGCTCGAGTGCGTCGCGAAGGTTCCCAGCTTGTCTTTGAGCTCGACCTGCACCCTCCAGGGACCACTGCCCGATTGCGGCGGCAGGTTGGCGACCAGCACGCCATGCTGGTTCCGCCAGCTCAGCGCGACCTTTCGCGAGTTGATCGTTACCAGCTTCGAGACGTCGGAGGCGTCGGGAGCGAGGCGGCCGGCCTGGTTGGTCAGGCGGATGCTCACCTGGACGAGGTCTTCGGGCCAGCGTGCCGCGGCCGGATGCAGCTCGATGTGCGCCGTGAACGGTCTCGAAACCATCTCGAGCCGTGCTTCGATGCTGCTGCCCTTGACGCGAAAACGTGCCACCTCGTGCGTCCTGGCGCCGAGCCCCACGTCGGTCGAAAGCGGCACGAAGTAGTCGGACTGGTCGCCGTAGGTCATCTCCAGCTCGTGGCTCCCACGGATCTTCAAACGTTGGCCTGGCAGCAGATGAATCTTGCCGTCGACCACATGCGCATCCTTCGGGAGCTCGTAGTTCATCACGTGGATCGAGACCGGCTGCGATTGGCGGTAAGACAGCCCCCATTCATCGAAGCCGCGCGCCACCACCTGGTAGCGGCCAGCCGAAAATCCCGGGAGCTCGAGGGGCCCCGTGGTGGTGGTGTACGTGCCGACCGGTGTTTGCGAGTTGCCGTCTACCTTCGACAGCGTCACCTCGAAGCGCTTCAAGGTCTCTCCGGACAGCTGGACTTCGGTCGAGGTGGAGCCGCCCGCGGGTGCCAACACGAACTGATCGCGCACGTGAACGGTAGGCACGCCGGGCAGGGGCCGAACGTTCACCTGGGCACCGTTGGAGTAGGACTCCGCCATGCCCCGCTTCACTTCGCCCCAGGTGGTTCCCTTGCCGACGAGGACTCTGCCGTCGATGTTCGCCACGGTCGAACCCTTCTCGACGGCGGCGGCGATGATGCGACCCCCGAGTGGGACGGCGCTCAAGCCACCGGGCAGTTTGATCTGGACCGAATGCTCGGGCGGCTCGCCCGGGGGGACCGTGACCCCCATGCGCCCAGACAGCAGCTCGATCGTTGCACAGCGGGTCGACGGCTTGCTTGCGTGCAGCTTGATGTAGGTGGTCGGGAGCACGCGGAACTTGGTGCCAGCGTCCACGGTCGCGTGGACGTCGCCCCCCAGCAGTTGGGTGATGGAAGCGTCTGCGGTGTAGGTCCCCTCCTGGCGCAGGTTCGGCGCGGGCGCGGCTGGTTCGGCGGACGCCGCGTTCAGCAGCAGGGCGGGCACCGAAATTGAACCGAGCAGAATCCAAGCTCCGAGACGCGGCATGATGAAAACCCTACGGCAAAAGCCGATCCAGTTGTAAGGCCACCCTCCGCTTGACGCCCAGCCGCGATTTCAAGAGTGTGGGCGCGTGGACGACACGACGTTCGAATCTCTGAGGAGCGCACTCGCAGCGGGCCCCGACAATCCGAAGCTCTTGCTCGTGGTCCTGAGCGAAGCGTTGGCGCGCAATGAAGCAGCGATGGTTCTGGAACTCTTGGACTATCCGGCAGTGCACGCCTGCTCCGACCCCGCAGACCGACGGCTGCTGGCGCAAGGTTTCCGAGCCGTCGGCAAGCGCGAGCGCGCCCTCGAACTCGTGGGGGACGATACACCCGAGTCGCTGCTCGAGCGCTCGAAGGTGCTCTTGGAGCTCGACCGCAAAGACGACGCGAAGCGCGCGTACGATCAGGCGGTTTCCGCCAACCCCGCGCTGGAAGACCTCGCACTCAAGGGCGTGTTGGGGGCGCAGGTGCGCGAGGTACAGCGCGGCGAGGGCCGGCCCGCGCTGCGGGTGATTTCGAACGACGACACCGCCCAGACCGAGATCAATCGGCTGATCGCTCCGCCTGAAGCAACCATCAAGTTCGACGACGTCGGCGGGTTGGGCGAGATCAAGAAGCAGATCACCCGAAAGATCATCTTGCCCTACAAAAAGCCCTCGCTGTTCCAGCGCTTTCGGCGCCGCACGGGCGGCGGGATCCTGATGTACGGCCCGCCGGGCTGTGGCAAGACCTTGCTCGCCCGCGCCACCGCTGGGGAGTGCGACGCTCAGTTCTTCGCCGTCGCCATCTCGGACGTGCTCGACATGTACATCGGCGAGAGCGAGCGCAAATTACACGCCCTCTTCGAAAAGGCTCGCTCGTCCGCGCCCGCGATCCTGTTCTTCGACGAACTCGAGGCGTTGGCGGGCCGGCGACAATACGCGCGCGAGGGTACGAGCAGCAAGCTCGTCAGCCAGTTCTTGGCCGAGATGGACGGGTTCGCGCAGAACAATGGCGGCGTGCTGATCTTGGGAGCGACCAACGTGCCGTGGGCCGTGGACGGTGCGTTCAGACGCCCTGGTCGCTTCGATCGCATGCTGTTCGTGCCGCCACCGGATCAACCCGCGCGCGAGCAGATCCTCGAAGGGTTGCTCCGCGATCGGCCGGTAGCGCCCGAAGTATCCGCAGAGTTCATCGCCAAGAACACCAGCGGCTTCTCCGGCGCCGACCTGAAAAACTTGGTCGAAACCGCGGTCGACGAAGCGATCGAGGAATCCCTCGAGCGCGGACGCGAGTCGCCGGTGACCAAGGAACACCTGCTGCGCGCGCTGAAAGACGTGAAACCGACCACGCTCGAGTGGCTGACGACAGCCAGAAATCATGCTCGTTACTCCAACGAGGCAGGGCACTACGACGACGTGCTCGCGTTCCTCAAGAAGCACGGAAAAGCCTAGTCGATGCCGGAAAGCTACAAGATCATCGACGAACCCGCCCCGAGCGCGATTTCGCGAGTGGCCGTGAATCCAGTGTGGATCTTCCTCGCCAGTTTGTTCGGTGGCGCCGGCATCGGCCTGCTGTGGTTCGCGCTCAACGCATTTGCCCTCTCGAGCGCCTCACGCATGCGGGAACTCGGCTTGGTCTGCCTCGGGCTGCTCGGCACACCGCTGATCTTCGCGACCCTCACTGGCGCGATGAACGTGGGCTGGCTCGGGCCGAGCCTGGTTCCGTATCTGCACCTGGTGGTGACCGGCTTTCAATTGTTCGTGATTTATCTGCTGCATTTGTCGCAGCACAAGAGCTACGAGCTGTTCAGTCTCTACGGCGGTGCCGGCAGAAGCGGGCTCTTGGTGGTGGTAGCGCTCGCATTTTTGCGCCCGCAATTGGCCGAGGCGTTGGGAGTCTGGAGCGCGTTCATCCTGTGAGCGACCCCACTGACCGCCACATCCAGGCGCTCATGCAGCGAGCCAGCAGCTACCTGGCGCAGAGCAACACCACCGCGGCCATCGAGATCTTGAAGCAGGTGCTCGGCGTCAACCCGAACCTGTCTGCGCCGCACACGTTGCTCGCGTTCTTGCTCTTGGATCAGAACCGACTTCACGCCGCGCGACACGAGGCGCTGCTGGGCCTCGAACTCGATCCCGAAAGCGACTATGCGCACCGCGGCATGGGTGCCGTGTGCGTCGCGACGAGGAAGTTCAAGCTCGCGCGCGAACACCTGGCGCAGGCGATACAGCTCGATCCCGAAGACCCGGACAACCGGGTGGCGCTCGCCAACCTGCTCAGGCTCGAAGGCGACTTGAAGCAAGCGCGCAGCGAGCTCGACCAAGCCCTGACACTGGACCCAGAAAATGCGGACACTTTGGTGGCGCTGGCGCAGAATTGCCTCGACCAGGGAGCGCTCGACGAGGCGGCGCGCTTCTCCAAAGAAGCGCTGGACTCGGAGCCCGAACACGCCGCCGCGCTCGTGCTTCGTGGACACGTCCACCTGCGAAAGGGGGATCTGGAAGCAGCCCGGGACCACGCGATCTGGGTGCTGTCCAGCGACCCGTCACGGCGTGAGGCGCTGCTCTTGATGGCGCACGTGAAAGCTCGGGCGAACCCGTTGATCGGGTTCTGGTGGCGCTTCAGCGTGTGGCTCGGCGAGCTCGGCAACCAGCGGACCATCTTGGTGCTGCTGGGCGCCTACCTGGCGCAGCGCGTGGCCTCGATCTATGCCCACGAGAACGGCATGCCGATGACGTCGGACATTATTTCGTATCTGTGGCTCGGCGTGTGCGTCTACAGTTGGGTCGGCCCCGCGCTGTTCCACAACGTGGTGAAAAAGGAGCTCGAGTCTGTCAAGTTGCGGCACTTCTGAGGAGGCAGCGTGAAGCTTGGTTCAGTTCGCCCGCCGCAGCATGTGCTGCAAGACCTGGCGCGAAACATGGAGCAACCTCGCGGCGGAGCGGCGGTTGCCGGAGCTCCGGGCCAGCGCTTCTTCCAGCATGGACCTTCGCACCAACTCTTCGACGCGCTTCACGGGTTGGTGCCCGACCAGGCTACGCACGTGTGGAGTGATGTCGCTGGGGGCGCATCGCGCGGTATCGATCGCCTGTTCGATGGCACGGCGATCGAAGGGCTTGCTCACGAAAGCTCGTACGCCGCGTTGCGCCAATTGAAATGCTTCCTCGGGCCGGGCCGTCCCGCTGATACCGACCACCAGCGGTTGGGGGCGGAGCGCGTTGAGCTCGTCGATCAGGTCGAGCGCCGTGCCGTCCGGCAAAGAGAAGTCGAGCATCACCAAATCGGGAACCTGTTCGCGAATCGCCAAACGCGCCTGCCACAGCGTCTCGCAGATCCGCACCGCGGCCCCGAACTCGACGAGCAGCGCGCGGAGCTCTTGCCCCAGTTGCGTGCAGTCGTCGACGACGAGTGTGTTCCCCAACCCCACGCCTGAAGCGTTCGATGCCTTCTCCATGACTCAGCTGCCGCCTCTCGCCTCGCTTGGTTTTAATGCGCCCTGCTCCGGAGGTAAAGCTGGATCACGCTGAGACGGACCTCGAGGCGGAGCAGTTACTCGCCCGTGCGGCGACGTCCGTCGAGCGCGCCTACTCGGCAGGTAGAGCGGTGTTCAGCGGACTCTTGGTGCTGCGGCATGCGCTGACGTGCCCGGTGGCTGACGCTTGGTTCGTGTCCCCCATTTTGCTGCTCTTGACGGGCTTCTCTGCCTGCGTCCTGCTGCGCCCGAAGGATCGGGTTCTTTCGAGGAGCTGGTTACGCTTCTCGGTCTTGCTCGATGCGGCGGTCTGTGCCGCGGTCCTGTCCACGGTCGCAGTATGGCCGCCTGCAGACTACGCAGGTTTGCCCGGAACGCCGGAGTTCGCAGCGATCTTGCTGTTGATCCTTGCGACGAGCTTGCGCCTGTACGTGGACGTGGTGCTCCTGGGCGTTGCGGCCAATCTGCTCCTCAGTCTCGGGTTGCTCGGCTTCGATCTCGCGTACAACGGCGCCATGTGGCAGGACGGGATGCGGCGGGTCTCCATAGTTTTCGTCTACTTCGTCGGAGGTTCGATCCTCGCGTACCTCTTCGTGGCTCGCACGCGTAGTTTGGTGCGTGCCGCCGCTCGCGCTGCCTATCACGCCTTGCAGTCCAAGAAGAGCATCGAATCCGTACTGCGAGCACAACATGACGCCCGCAGCCTGGTGTCTGCGCTCACACTGCGGATCGACCGTTTGATGCGAGACTCGCCTCGAGGCGCGCCGTTCTTGGCCGATCATCTGACCCAGCTGAATGACTGTGTCCAAGAGCTCGCGAACCATGTGTCGCTGGCGATGAATCTTGCACGCGCGGACTCGTCGTCACCCGAGGCGCTCGTGAGTGTGCCCCTGAGGCCCGCGCTCGACCTGGCGATCCGCAGCGTGCTCCGGGACTACGAAGGGGTGACCATCGAAGTCAGTGTTCGGCCCGAGGCAGCAGTCGTGCTGATGAAAGGCGGGGCGGACGCCCTGCAGCAGTTGTTCACCCGGCTGCTCACGAACGCTGCGCAAGGCGACGGCGGAGCGCGAGCCAGTCGCATCGAGGTGCGGGTAGTAGCAGCGCGTGGCCGGGTCAACGTCAGCATCCTCGATGACGGCCCCGGGTTTCCGGAAACTGTGATCGAGAACCAGGCTGCGAGGCCCGTGCTCTCGCGCAAGCCGCATTCGTCGGGGCTCGGACTGTGGCTGGTCGGTCACGCCACGAGAACGAGTGGCGGCACCATCGCCCTCTCGAACGAGGCGGCGGGGGGCGCGTCGATCGTGATCGAATTGGCGACCCCGGCCGCGCCGGAGTCCGTCCGCGACCCGCGGGGGCAAAAATTCTTGCCCTTGTCCGATAGGTCGCCGCTGGATTAGCTCTCTCGCTCGCGGGCCACGCTGCCTTCCGGGCAGCGTAGCCGAATCACTCTACACGCCGAGCTGATTCGCTCGGGGAAAAGATAGGCCATGAAATTGCTCAGCTTGGCAGCTGGCGCAGCGATCGCCGTCGGCGTGTCATCGTTGCAATCGTCGGCCTACTCCCAGATCGACGGTCGAAGCATCCCCGGCGTGGCCTGTCACCCGCTCCCCTCGGCTGGTGTGTTCGGCACCTGGTTCGGGACCATCGTGAACTCGAGCGAGACGGACCCGCTCCGAGTGATGTGTCCGCTGACGACGCCGGACAAGCTCACTTTGGGGCCCGAATGGAGTCTGCACGTGGCGCTGGTCCAAGTCTTCGATCGGCATACTACGCAAAATGTCCACTGCACCCGCTTCTCCGAGTACGTCAGCGGCTCGAGCTATCTGCTCGAAGACCACCCGAAGCATACGACAGGCGCCAGCGCGAGCGTGCAGTCGCTCAGCTTCGGCGCGGAAGATCCGATCTACGACCATCACTACGTGACATGCAGTGTGCCCCCCAAGCAAAACGGGAACGTGTCGCACCTGGTCAGCGTTCGATACGTTTACTCCGGCGACTCCGGCGTCCTGCGTGAGGTTCGCTCGCGGTCGGAAGCGCAGCGTCAGGAATACGCCAACGCTCGCGTGAGGTTGCTCCAGCGGGAGCACGCGAACGAGCCCCAGGATGCCGAGTGGTCGCAAGCCGCCGAGTCTAAAATCGGCGCAGTGTACTCGGAGCCCGAGTTTCGTGCGTTGCGTGTCTCAGCGGCGTGCAAGTACACGTTGTGCCGTCTCGACATCGAGTACGCCGACGCGCGCCAAGGGCCCTGGGCGCTACAGCGGTTCATCGAGACACGGCCTTGGAGCGGACCTCGCTTCACACATCTCGACCTGGAGCGGGGCGAAGGGTCCGCGTACCTGGTGCGGGAGGGCTTCAGCCTGCCGACTTTGGATCCGTCGGGTCGAGAGCACCGATCCCCGTTCGCGGCCAACGACAACATGTGAGAACTGCTGCGCTTTTCGGCTAGCCATCGCCTCCAGCGGGGAAGCCGCGAACGCGGGGTATGAATTGACGTCCCGCGGCCTTATGTGGCCCCAGTAACCGAGCAGCGTTCGGGGCATATGCAACAGCGACATGCGCGACTTCGGATATTTCCCGCAGGCGTTGCAGCAGGGCATGGCGGCGTTGCTCGCGATCGTGGTTATCATGAGCACCGGCTGTTCCAAACCCGAAGCGGGCGTCGGGCCCGAACCCCAACCTACGCAGAATTCGAGGCGAACCGTGAACGACAGCACTGACTACAAGAAGCCCTCTGCCGAGGCGATCCAACAGCGTTTGACACCGCTCCAGTACCAGGTCACGCAACATGAAGGCACCGAACGTCCCTTCGCCAACGAGTACTGGGACAACAAGCGGCCGGGCATCTACGTCGATATCGTCAGCGGCGAGCCTCTGTTCAGCTCGCTCGACAAATTCGAATCGGGCACCGGCTGGCCCAGCTTCACTCAACCGATCGACGCCAAGCGCGTGAGCACGCGCACGGATGGCTCTCATTTCATGACCCGGACCGAAGTGCGCTCGCAGTGCGCCGATTCGCACCTGGGGCACGTCTTCGACGACGGCCCGGGTCCGGACGGGCTCAGGTACTGCATCAACTCAGCGGCGCTTCGCTTCATCCCCGTCGACCAGCTCGAGGCGGAAGGTTACGGCGAGTATCGAGTGCTCTTCGAGCGACGGGACACGCCGTAGCCTCAATGAAGCCCGCGCTCAGGGGCTCGGCCAGTGCGCTCCGAGGTAGGCGGGTGTGTGCCCGAACCTGGGACCGTGGCGGTTTGGCCTCGAGAGCTCAGCGATCGGCGACCGAAGGTGCAGATGACTGCATGGAAAGCCCACGTCACACGGGAAACTTTGGTATCGTCACTCGCTAACGATGGACCATCGGACCGTTACCTCGGGCAGTAGGATGGGTGCGCTCGACGAGAGCATCAGGGAACGGAATCGAGCGCGCGCCAAGTGGTTGGGGACTGGAGCGGACCGATCTCAGTGCTTTTGGTCCGGCATCGTCGGTTCGACCTGGTGGTTCTACTTTACTGGGCCCTCCTCCGACGAGGTGTGGGGCGCCTACCTGGCTCACGCTAGCGCGATGCTCGACCGCGGCCTCGAGCGTCCGGCTTTGTTATGCATTGCTCATCGGGCTGACCCCCCCACGGCGGAACACCGGCGCTGGATCGCCGACTACATCCACACGGAGCAAGCCCGCCTGCGATCGCTCGCGGGCTTCGCGCTGGTGATGGACTCGCCGTTGCACGTGCTCGCGCTGAAAGCCATCAATTGGGCGGTGAAGAAGCCGTTCCCAGAAAAGGTGTGCGGATCGCCCGTGACCGCGGCTCGTTGGCTCGCGGCGCAGGGTGCGGCCTTGGACGAACGAGAGCTGCTCGACAGCCTTGCGCGTGCCGTGCCACCCGAGCACCTGTGGCGCGAGCTGTAACGCCCGGCGAAAGGGTCCGATAGGCGTCCGACAACACCCGAGAATCGTCAGCGGGCGCCCGCAGCCGGCCAGCAGCACGATGCCGCTTGACTCCGGGAACCATGAGGGGGTATCCCCCTGCCCACCAATCACGAGAATTACTCGCACTGGGTGCCCGAGCGGCATAACAGGGAAGTCAGTGAAAACCTGACGCGGTCCCGCCACTGTGAGTGGGTGTGGTTGGCGCCAAAACGTCACTCCGGGAAGACCGGGGGAAGGCGGCGCCGACCCGGAGCCAGCGCTACGGCGCGCCTCCGCACCCACGAGCCAGGAGACCTACCCGGAGCGAAAACCGCCTGAAATTCCGCGGGTTACGGAAGATGGCTCCTGACGTTCGCTGCGCAATTACGGTCCCCCTACTCACGCTAGGTAGCCTTTTGGGTTTCGCCGCGCCGAGCCGTGCCGAGGTAACCCGCGGCAGGCCGGCGGTCGCGAGCGCAGCGCCGCCCGCAACGGTGCCGGCCGAGCCCCTCGAAATCGAAGCACGCGCGGCCCCGTTGCGGCACGCGACGAGCGAGCCCACCGTCGCGTCGAGCGTCATTTCGGGCGCGGCGCTGGAACGACCGGGGACGTCATCGGCCGATGTCCTCGCGGGCGTCCCGGGTGTACAGGTGAACCGCACGGGTGCTCAATCCGATCTGGCGACCGCCAGCATTCGTGGAGCAGACGCGGCACAGGTACCGGTTTACCTGGCAGGCATTCGTTTGAACGACGACGTGAGCGGTACCGCGGATCTGTCGACGGTACCTTTGTTCATGATCGAGCGCGTCGAAATCTACCGCGGCAACGCCCCGCTGAAGAGCGACCGGCTGGGGCTTGGTGGCGCGATCTTCTTCTGGCCTCGCCTGCCCCGAGAGACCCGGGCCCTGCTGGGCGCCGAGGTCGGATCGTTCGGCGCCCGGGCTGGCTGGGTTTCTGCAGAGGTCGGCGATAGCCAGGTGGGTTCCATCGTGGCGGTGAGGACCTCTAGCGCGGACAACGATTACCCGTTCGTGGACGATCGAGGTCAGCGCTTCGACCTCGACGAGGTCGAGGCAACTCGCAAGAACGCGGACTACCAACAGCACGACGTCTGGGCCATCAGCCGCTATCGCTTTGCGGGCGGCGTCACGTTGACCAGCGTCATCTCGGGACTGGATCGCGAACAAGGCGTCACGGGTCTTTCGGTGATCCCCGCTGAACGGACGCGTGCCAGCACGCAACGCATCCTGGTAGGACAGTCCGCGTCGTTGCCCTGCGGCGGTGGCGACAGCTGCCGGCTGGAGCTGGACACCTCGCTCTTGGCCGCCGAGGTGGTGTACGACGACCCCGCGCTCGAACTCCCGGCCCTGCGCGGTTACATGCTGGATAATCAGGGCGCTCGCGTCACGAGCGGAGCCGCGCTGCATCAGGAGCTGCACCCCGCGCTCGCGCTCGACGTTCGAGCCTCGCTCAGCTTCGAGAATCTTAAGCTGGACCGATCGGGGTCATTGCCACAGCGCGGCAGCCGCCGCTCCTTGACACCGGCCGCCAGCCTGCGCTGGCAGGTCCTGCCGAGCTGGCTCTGGCACGGCGTGGTGTCGCTCGAGTGCCACGCCACGCAGGGGACGGCGGTCGACCTGGACCAAGCCATCGAGGAGCACGACAGCTCGTGCGATCCGACTCAGCCACTGGGCAGGCTCGGCACCAGTTACCAGCCGCTCAGCGGGGTCGAGGTGCTCGCCAACGTCGGGCGCTACGAGCGGCCCCCCACCTTGAGCGAGCTCTACGGCAGTTCGGCGTTCTCGGTCGGAAACCCCACACTCGAGCCGGAGCGAGGCAGCTCCGCCGACATCGGCCTGCGCATGGCGTACTCGTCGCCGAGCCCTGGTGGGCTGCGGCTCTCCGCCGAGGCCTTCGCGTTCGGGCGTCGCGTGGAAAACCTGATCCGTTACCGTCGCAGCTCGAGCGAGAGCACGGCACCTTTCAACGTGGCCGAAGCACGCATCCTCGGCGCCGAGTTCGCCGCGGCCGCAGATGCGTTCGGGCACGTGCGGGCAGAAGCGACGACGACACTGCTCGACCCCCGAGAAACGACGGAAGATCCTGTACTGAACCCGACCACGAACGACGTACTGCCTCTCAGCGCGAAGCTCACCGCCTCGGCCCTTCTGGAGGGTTACGTCGAGCCGCGGTGCGAATCGTTCGATCGGGCAGCGGCCGGACTTCGCTACACCCACCGATCGCAGCGGTTTGCCGACCTTGCCGGGCAGACCATCCTGCCCGCGCAGCATTTCCTGGATCTCGAGGCGAACGCCGCGTTCTTCGCACGGCGCCTGATCGCGCGCGCGTCCATCCTGAACCTGCTCGACGCGCGTACCACGGACTTGATTGGACTGCCCGCGCCCGGGCGTTCGTACCACGGCGCCGTCGACCTCTGGTTTTGACGCCGCCCTCGAGGAGCCATGACCAAGCACATCACATCGTTCGCAAAGATCCTGATCGGCGCGTGCTGCCTCGCCTGCGGCGTCGAGTCCGAATCTGGCTCGAGCGGGGGCATCGACGAAGAGACTCCAGGCTTTGCCGTCGTCAACAGCGACTACCAATCCGTGAGCGTCAGCCTCGTAGGGTTCGAGGGCGACGTGCTGAGCGAGCGCTTCATCGCCTCGGGCAGCGCCGACAGCGGACTCTCCGCGGCGTTGGGCGGGGACGTCGTGCTGCCCACCATGCCCAGCCCGGGCCCCGAGCTCGTCCTCATCGACCGTACGCCCTCGGGGGTGCTGACCTGGGTCGATCGCGGCAGCGCCAAAGTGCGCGCCCAGCTCAGCGTGGCCACGGGCTTCGCCGCCAATCCCCATGACTATGTCCCGGTGTCCGACACGAAGGCGTACGTCACGCGCTTCGCGTGGAACCTGGCGAGCGGTGAACACGAGTTCGATGAAGGCAACGACGTGCTCGTGATCGATCCGTCGGTTCCCGAAATCGTCGATCGCATCGATCTGATGCCGGTGCTCGAGGGAGAACCGGCTGGGTTCTATCCCTCCGCCGACCACGCATTGATGGCGGGCGGTCAGTTGTTCGTGCTGGCTGTGGGCTTCAACGTGGATTTCACCGAGCGGCTAAATTCGCGTCTGGTCCGGATCGATCCCGCGCGAGATCGCATCGAAGACGTGCTCGTCTTCGATGGTCTGAACAGTTGCTCCTCGCTCGATCTCGCCCCCGACGGCGTGACACTCGCGATCGCCTGCCACGGAGCATTCGGAAACGACCCGCAGCAAGGTCATCCGGATTCCGGCATCGTGCTCGTGAACATCGACGGGTCCCCGCGCGAGACGGCGCGCTTTGCGGCTGACGACCTCGGAGGAGCGATGATCGCGGGGCTGGCGTTCGTGGACGAGCGCACACTGCTTTTCACCAGCTTCGGTCGCTACGACGACGACCTGGAGCGAATGGCCGTCCCGGACACGGCGCGGCTCCTGGATACCGAGGGCGGTGGGCTGCTCGGCGAGCCGCTGCAACGGTCGAAGTCGGTGCCCTTCACGCTGGGCGACATCAGCTGCGTCCCAGAGATCCGAACCTGTGTGCTGTGCGACGCGGAGTCCGAGGGCGGCGTGTTGCACCGATTTCGCATCGCGGACGGCGAGCTCGAGGAACGGGCGCGCCTCCGAACCGATGGTGCACTCGGCCTGCCCCCCCGCGTGCTCGGCCGATTTTAGCCACCCCATCAGGCTGGCCATTCCAGACCAAGGGTACCTGGATACCCATCCCAGCTGCACGAACCAACCACCCGGACTTAATTCGGCCACCCCAAGGACCGTTGCGCCGTTAGGGACACTGATAGCGTAGCCACGGCCTTGGCACCCCGCCTCGGCGTCACGGTGCCTGTGTAGGCGAAGAGGAGACTCGTGAGGCAACTGAACACTCGGGTGATGCTCGTCGACGACAGCGAAGTCGCGTGTGAAGCCCTCAGGCACACCTTGACCAGCGCAGGCGCCGAGGTCCTGGCCCTGACCAGCCCGTTCGGCTTCATTCGTGCGCTGCGCGAGTCGAATCCGCAAGTGATCTTGCTGGACGTGGGCCTGGGCACGCTGAACGGGACCAAGCTGGTCGAACTCGGCCGACAGCACGCCCCTCGCGGTTGCTCGATCCTGCTTTACTCGAGCCGCGAGCCTCAATCACTGCGGGAGGCGGCGGTCTCTTGCGGCGCCGACGGCTACATCCCGAAGGACACGACCGGCGCCGCGTTGGTCGAGGCGGTGCGCCAATGGGCCAACGGCGTCCGGCGCCTGTGAACCGTAGCGATCAGCGCTGTGCCAACATGACACTGAACACCGGCGACGCCCCCAAGCGCAAGAAATAGAGCGAGCGGCAGTCGGCGCTGATCGTCGGCGTGTAGTCGCTGAAGTCGACGGGTGGCGACGGAAAGCCCTCCGTCGTCGGCTCGGCGAAGGGAGCTTGTGGATTCGAGCGCGAGGTTGCCGCCAAGTGGTAACTGACCGAGTCAGTCCCAGCGACGGGCACGGTACCGAAGAGCCACAGCCCATCGTTGCTCGGATCGGGCCCGCGCAGCGTGATGGGGAGCCGTTCCGCCTCGCCGAAGGGGACCGTGAGCGACGTACGTTGGTGACGATCGAGTTGATCGAGGGCTGAGGGCGTATTTGCGAACCCCTCGAGCCCATCCGCAGTGGCAAACGACGCCCCGACGATGCCTATCGGCGTCGGATCCGGAGTGAACGGAGCGCCGAGCGCCGTACGCCTGGCCCGGACGAGCGTCGTGGGCAGCTCGACGACTTCTTCGCATGCGATGTACGCCTGCAGGCCGTCCGGGGAAAGGTCGATGGTTCCGACCGCCAGCTCGGGGCTCACCCCTGGGCAAAGATCGAGCAGCTCGGGGACTGCCTCTGGAGCTCCGAAACTCACGCTGCGGCTCGTGCGCGCCCGACGTTCGATGATGCGCACCCCGCCGTCGGGCTCGACCACGTAGTAGAGCTCGAGCTCGTCCGGGGTGATCGCGAACGACTGCGGTGGTGCCATTTCCACGGCGAAGAGCTCGATAGGCTCGCCGAAAGCGCCGCTGCAGTCGGCGCTGGGACCGCCGGTCGTGGAAGACGTGCTGCTCGGGGCAGCGCCCGTAACGCTGGCCGTCTCCTGGGAGCCGGCCGTAGTTCCGCCGCTTCCGCTCAGGGTGGCCGTCGACGTGGCCGTCGGCGGAGCAGTCGAGGCGCTGGCCGTCGTGTCATTGTCAGCGCTCTCACCGCCACACGCCGAAGCCAGCACTGCAAACGAGCACACCGCCAGTGCGCGATCCATCCACTCCTTCGGCCTCGCCGCTCGCATCGCTCTTGGGTTCACTCTCGAAGAACCCATGAAAGCAGAAACCGTGCTATCCGGCAACGCTCACGTCCCACGCGAAGGGCGCGTTCTCTGACTCGCGCTCCGAAGTGTCCAGTCTCAACCCACCACGACCTGGCCGGGGGGGCGCTCGCACCCCGACGCACCTGCGAAGAGCGCGGCCATAATTCTGGCCGTGTGCCGCCACCCAGGGGGGATGAGCGTCAACCACCGAGCCAACCGTGAGAACTCGTTGATGAGAGTAAGAGTACCTTGGACCTTGCTGGGTGCCTGCGCATGCCTAACCGTTATTGGTTTCACTGCGTGTGGGGGCGAGGACGACAAATCCGACTCGGGCCCCGAGGCCGGGAACGTCGGTTCTGCGTGCGAGCTCGACGGCGGCAGCGGGTGCAACGCCGACCTCGAATGCACCGCCAGGGGTGATGGCGCCGTGTGCACGCACCTCGCCGGGGCGGAGTGCAACCTCGACGATGAGGCGCTCGACAACGCAGGTTGTGCCGAATTTGCAGAATGCAAAGTCGGGGACGCACCCGGTGACGGCACGGGCGAAGGCGGCGCCAGCGGTGAGGAAGGCCCGACGATCTGCATCGTCGGCGAGGGCGGCGCGTGCGACCCCGAGGCCCCGTTCTGCGACAGCGGCCTCGTGTGTGCAGAGATCGAGTCGGGCGAGCATCGCTGCTTCGCGCCGCTGGTGTTTCGAGGGCAGGTCACCGACAGCAGTAATGGCGCAGCGATCTCCGACGCGCACGTGATCGCCATCGACGACGAAGGCGTAGCGGTGTCGGACGTGGCCGAGAGCGACGCCGAGGGCAACTACGAGCTGGAGGTACCGGTCGTGCGCGATGCCGAAGGCCTGCCCCTCGAAGCAACGTTCACGCTGCGCGCCGAGGCCCAGACCTACCAGCCGTTTCCGAGCGGCGTCCGCGTCGCGCTTCCCATCAGCACCAGCGAAGCCGAAAGCCAGGCGGGCCACTACGCGGTCGACAACGCCCTGACGGATATCACGCTGATACCGCTCGACGTCGAAGGATTGAAGTCGATCAGCGGCCGGGTGATAGCCATCGGCGAGCGCGAAAGCATCGTCGGGGGCGTCCTGGTGGTAGCTTCGGGCGACGCAGGCACCGTCAGCGCGATCACCGACCGGAGCGGTGCCTTCACGGTGTTCAACGTGCCCCAAGGCAGTTACGAACTGGCGGGCTACGCGGCCAGCATCCAGCTGGAGACTGAATCCGTCAGCGTGGGGGACAGCCACGTGGGCGGCGTCGAGCTCCTCGAGCTCGATGCCGACACCACCAGGGTCACGGGCAACATCCAGATCGTCAACGCGCCCGGCTCTGCGGTCACCAGCGTGATCTTGGTGGTCGAAGACACGTTCGACGCCGACATCGCCCGCGGTGAGGTGCCGCGCGGGCTCCGAGCGCCGCGCTCGGGCGCGCCAACTGTTTCCGGCGATTTCGTGATCGAAGACGTCCCCGCCGGTCGTTACGTCGTCTTGGCAGCGTATGAGAACGACGACCTCGTGCGCGACCCCGACACCAGCATCGGGGGCACGAGTTTCGTCACCGTCGAGGTCAGCGCCGACCAAGAAGCAGTCGCTCTTCCAGCTTCGTTCAAAGTGACCGAGGCACTCGAGGTGGTAGGTCCCGGTGTGGACGAGCCAGAAGCGGTTCTGGAAAAGCCCGTACTGACCTGGGCCGATGACAGCAGCGAAGAGTGGTACGAAGTGCGCGTCTTCGACGCCTTTGGCAACGAGGTCTGGAACGACCTGATGGTGCCCGCAGTCAGCGGCAGCAAACAGGTCACGCTCGCCTACGAAGGCCCCCTCGACCCGGGCATGTACTACCAGTTCCGCGTCAGTTCTTGGAGCGAGTCGGGCAACGGCGAAGCCGCGCCCCTTTCCACGACCGAGGACTTACGCGGCGTGTTCTACTTGCCGGTGCCCTAACCCCGAGGCGCCGCGAGCTTCGCCACGGGACGCATCTCGCCTCGGAGCTCGGGGCGGCGCGTCAGGTAAAAGAAGTCGCGCGGCGATCTACCCTCGACGTACTGCCCGTCGCTGTACACGAACCCCTGCGCCAGTGGCACGGTTTCGATGCCGCTCGGTGTGTGCGTGTAGAACAGAAACCTGGGGAACGAGTAGTTGACGTCGAGCTGCGCGACGGTGGTGGCGCCGGCGTGCTGCATGCCCCGGGCGAGCGCGTCGGCCGTCGTGCTGTTGCTGATCCCCACGTAGAGCACGCTGCGCTCGTCGTCGAGGCCGATCGCGGAGCGCCGGATCACCGTCTTACCGTCGACGGTGGCGCCCCAGCTCCGGGAGTTCGCGAGCCCGGGGTGCTGGGCGCCGGCTTCTACCATGCAGCGCGGCGTCTGGCGGAACCAGCTCGCGCGTTCCGGATCGACCAACTTGCTGAACGTGCCAATCTCGAGCCGGCCGTCGGGGGTGCTGACGATGGTGCACGCATGTCCTTTGGGCGGCGCCAACGTGACCCCGTCGACGTGCATGCCGAAGTGACCATGGGTGCTCTTGAACCCGCCGTTGAAAGCGGCCAGGAGCTTCGCACGGTGCGCGGTGGGAACGGCGGCGGCGCGCGAGTACGCGCGCGCTTCCGGCGTCTCGTTCTCCGGCTCGGCGCTGCCCGCCACTGCGTGCAGCTCGACCCGCGCCAGGTCCAGCGCGACCACGAACAGCTCCGCGTATGAGCGCTCGGGATCGGGATGGATCAGCGTCTTGTAGGCCAACGGGATCGCGCCAGAGGCTTCAGGCTCCGCGGCGACCCACACGCCATCGCCTGCGGCGTGCTGCGTGGCGTACAGCGCACCGACGTCGCGCGGCCGGAAAGCAGGCGGAGCTGCGGGTTCGATCGGTTCGGCACCGGCGCGAGGGACGGCGACCGCGGTGGCGTCGAGCGCGGGCACCGGCGGCGGTGAAGTCGCGACCGTCTCGACGTGCCAGTGAGCGCGAGGTACCTCCCCCTCGTAAACACGGCGCTTGATGCTGTCTTCGACCGTGTACAGCGCGTCCTCCAGCGTCGCGACGGCGTCGTCACCCAGAAGCGCGCGGGCGGCATCTGCCGCGGCAGGCGCCAGCCCCGGCACGTGGTGGAGCAACCCCCAGCCCACGGCAGGCAGCGCGAGCCCGACGCCCAGTGAAAGGCCAAGGATCTGGGGCACCCGTGACCGCCGCCGCCCATTGTATCCGCTCGCTGCTTTCGTCCGCATGACTCGTTCCACGTTCACTCCTGGTCTGCCGCGAACTCGCTTTGCCAGGGCCGTGCCAGCCGCACCGCCCGCAGAAATCGCGGCCGTGCGGCGACCGCGGCTGCCAGCGTCGCGGTCCGCTCGACACGGGCTGTGTCCGGCGACCCGCGTCGCTACGAGACCCAGCGCATCATCGGCGATCGACGCCAAGAGTGCGGCACGGCTGGCACCTCGTCGCCGTCCACGTGGACGACGAGGACCTGAGGCCGGGAGTGTTCGCCCGCAGCGCTCAATGCATCGTCGAACCTGCGCACCAGCGCGCCGGGCAATCGCACGTCGTGCACCTCGGCTCCGAGCTCCAGGGCCAAACGCGAGACGTCGTCTCGAGAGCTTCCGCCCGTGGATTCGCGCGTCTCCTCGTTCAACACCAGCCAAAGCGCCCCCACTCGATGCTTCACGGCTTCGCTGAGCTCTTCGGCGTGTGCGAACAACGCATGTTGCCCGAGCACGGCCAACGCAGGCCGCTCGGGGTCGGCAAGTTTGCTTCCGATCACCGCGCCGCAGGCCCACCCCGCGGACCCCGCCCGCGCACTGCACCAGAAGCGGTGAGGCGTCTCTAGCGTGAGGTGCTCCGAGACCCAGCCGAGCGCGTTGCCCACCTCGCAGAACAGGTTGACGCCACCCTTGCATCCAGCATGGTGAGTCAAGATCGCCTGGAGCTCGCTCATCACCCGCTGCGGCTTCAGCGGCGTGTTGAGCGACGTCCGTTCGATCCGCCCGCTCCAACGCTCGCTGCGCTTGATGCTGTCGGGAAACGCGCGCTGGCGCTCGGCCGCGTGACGGGACGGGTGCGCCTGGGCAGCACAACGCACGAACTCGTCGAGGAACAGCGCGGGCTCGACGAGCACTCGTGTCGTCTCACCGGCGCCGTCGTCAGGCTCCGCGGGTCCCGCGGCGGCATGGATCACCGGCGCCCCCGGCTCGAGACCGAACTCTCGTCCCCGGGCGGCCCCGCGCGCCGGCCGAGCTCCCACGATCAGAAGCGAACTGATCCCGCGGCGCACGTAGCGCGTGAACCACTCGTTGTTCACGCCGTGGCACCCGAGGCTCATCGCGTGGGACTCGGGGAAGATGCCTTTGGCGCGCGGCGAGGTCACGACCGGCAGCGCGTGGCGTTCCACGATGTCCATCAGTCGGCGCATGCGGGCCGCAGAGAGCGCGGGGTCACGCGGGTCGTCGAGAGCCTGCCGCGCGCCGGCCCCGAGCACTAGCAGCGGGCGGACGCTGCCCAGCACGGCTTGCAGCTGGCGCTCGTGGGCGCGGAGCTCGGCGGACTGAGCGTCACGCACGCGGTCTCGGATCCCGTCGACGCCGGTGAGGCCCCAGCCAGGCCAAGGGTGGAGCCGTCCGTCGATCGCAACCAGACGCTCTTCGCCCTGCACCACGACGAGCAACGCCGAAGACTCCCCTTCGCGTTCGACGAGCAGCGCGGTCGCGGCGTTCGGAGCGACGCTCGCGTCGGCCAGCACGCAGACACCCGGTCGACCCGATACGCGGGCGTACCCGTCGGCCATGCTGAGCGCGGCCGACGGCTGAGCGCAGGTCACGAAGGTCGAGCTCTGCGAGCGGGGAGACGCGCCGAGCGCGGCCACTAGCGCCGAGCTGGAGTTTGCTGCCCCTGGAATCCCGAAGATCACCAGGGGCCTTGGATCGGATGGACACCCACTGGCACTCGTCGAAGGGGGGAGCATGGCGGAGGCGGCGAAGCCGCTGTGAACGCGGCGTGAACCGCGCGCCCACTGCACGCAGAATGCCAACGCTGCGTTAACTCGCACACCCGAGGCAAAAACGGCGAGTGCAAACCGTTGCTCGACCAGCGTCGATTCACTACGTGTCGCTGGCTCGGACAGTCACGCGGACAGTCACGCGGACACCTGCTGTGCCACGAGCGGACAACGCGCAGCGAGCTGGGATCCTTGCGCGCAAGTAGCCTCACGTCGGCGCAAACCGGACGGCGAGCGCAGTGCCAACGAACGAGGAGAGACGAGTGAGCAGACCAGGGGAAGCGTTAACGCAGACTCATCGTCGATTCGGAGGACATCCCTGGCTTGATTCCACGTAGGCTCCAAGATTCCGCCGCGTGGGCCGGCTCGTAAACCGAGTTGGCGGAACCGCGTGGACTTAATGCCAGCGCTGTTGTAAGCCCCGGCTCGGAAAGGACCGGGCACGACAAGCAGCGTTGGACAGGTACCCAGTGCATCGCAGGATTAAATTAGGGTGGCTCGCCGCCATCGCCATCGTCACGGTCTTCGTAGCGCCCAGGACGGCTTTCGCCGAGCCAGCGACGCTCGAACGCGTTCAGATCGAACTCGGAGTGCGTTACGCCTTCGCCCTCGAGGAGCTCGAGTACAATCCGTGGGGCACCGGTTTCGGTGGCGCCATTGGATATACACTCGACAGCGCCATCTACTTGGGTGGTTCGTTCGATTGGTTCAAGGGTGAAGAGGTCGAGTACCCCGACCCGACCAACATGTACCCAGATCCCATCTACGTGGGTGGGAACTACTGGCAGTCCCTCGTATGGGGCGGCTACGACATGGAGTTCTCGGATAGCTTCATCCTGCGACCCAAAGCCGGTATCGGGATCTCCACGAGCACGCTCAGGGATTGCAATTCGCTGATCGGAGACAAGATCGAGTGCCTCAAGACGATCCGAGGTGAAACTTCGATCGTGCCTGCGGCCGAGCTCCTTTTCGTGAGCCCGATTCTGGTCAGCATCGAGGCTCGTTTCGTCATGCTGTTCGACAGCGTCACGATCAAGACGGCCGCCCTGGGTGGCGTCAGCCTCGGCTTCTGAAGCCTTCCACCAGTGCCCCAAGCCGGTCATCCGGTCGCTCGTTCAGCCTGCTGCCCCCCACGCGCTGCAGACGATCGGGTTCCGTGATAGGCAGCCTTCCTTCCATGATCGGCAGCGCTGCGTGACCGCGTCCGACCGCGACCCCAAACAGGTGCTCGCGCTGCTCGCCGAGCAGAAGCTCTCGCTCGAGCTCAGCACCCTCGATCTATGTTTCATCACGCTGCTGGCGCTCAAATCCGAGCAGTTGAACCTGAGCGCGTTCGGGGAGGAACAGCTGGGCGACGCTTTCGAACAAGTGTGTCTGGCCCTGGAGCCCAGCACCGAAAACGTCAAGGCGCGAGCCACCCACGCCTTGCGGCGTTTGCGAGAACAGAGGCTGCTCGCTCGTGTCGACGGGGCTGGCGTGCGCCGCGCCGGCGAGTACGCGCTCACGCGCCTGGCTACCGGCATCGTCGACTTCTACGTGCACAGCGAACCCCTCACGCGAGAGAGCCTGACGCTGCTTTCGCGGACGCTGATGTTGAGCCTGACCGAGGTGCTGGCTGCGGCGCGCGAAGCCCGCGATCCCGAAGCCTGGCAAGCGCGCGTGATCGCGCCGCTGCGTATCACCGTGAGCGATCTCGTGCGCGGCATCGAAGCCAGGCAGCGCGGCCTCGATCTGGAGCAAGAGGACTTCCAACGGCGTATCTCGCAGCTGCTGAGCGCGGATTGGTTCGGCTCGCTCGAACAGTGCCAGGCATTGCTCGAATCGACCGCGAGCACGCTGCGCGAACTGAACGAGGTGCTGCTCCGCGGCAGCCACGAGCTTCAGGCGCTGCTGCAAGACCTGCTCGGTGTCGTGACCGCAGACGACACTGACGCCGACGACGACGAGCGTGAGCGTGCCGTAATGCACGTGATCGAGCAAGTCGATCGCATCGGTGCTTGGGGCCAGAGCCGCCAGCAAGCCTGGACGGAGTACTACGAGTACGTGCATCGCTATTTGCAGGACGTCGTGCGCTTCGACCCTGCGCGCGCTCTCACCGAGCGCCTGAAGAAGCTGCTGCTCGCCCCCGAGGGTCGTGCGTACTCCCTGACGCTGGCCCACGCGCCCGCGCTCGGAGTGCTGCGCGAAGTGAAGCCACCCGAGAACCCGCCCCCGGTGCGCCGCCCCAAACGCGAACCCGACGCCGAGCCTGAGGCGCGCGCTGCCGCGCCCGACCCGGATCAGCTGATGATGGAACGCATCGAGGCCTTCCTGGCCGCGGGCGTGACCGAGCTCTCCGAGCTCACGCAGCGCATGACCGAAGGCTTGCCGGACGCCGAACGTTTCGTCGCGGCGGGTCGCATCGCCAAGCTGCTGGCGCGCATCACCCGCCCGCTGGCGCGGGGCGAACGACCATGGGTAGTGGTCGACCAGAACCTCGCCATCGAGCAATGGCAAGTCCCCGAGAAAAGGAGCGTCTGATGGAGACCAGCCGCGTCATCGACGACCTCGGCGCCGCAGTCACGGATGAGAGCTTCCCCGAGGTCGACCTCGCGCTGCGCCGCGGGCGGCACATCGATCGCGACGACTCGACCTGGTACGCATTCCTGCTCGACGCGCAGGCAGTGCTCGAAGGCTTCTACCGCAGGTTCGGCTGCGAGCTGGTGCACAAGTCGGATGGCTATTTCTACTTGTTGCCGGTCACCGATCAGCTGGGCAAGCGCCAGCTTTCGGTCCCAGAGATGCTGGTGGGTCAGGCGCTGGCGCTGCTCTACCTCGACCCGCGCACCGTGCAGAGCGGGGGCGTCGTTACGCGAGACGACGTGCTCGCGCACCTGGCCGGCGTCATGGGTACCGATGGCCTGATGCGAGCCCTGAATCCCAAGAAGCGACGCCTCGACGAACGCGTGGCTCAGGAAACGGTGCGAGCGCGCGTGGCCGAAGGGCTGCGCAAGCTCGCCAGCGGCGGCTTCATCGAGCTCTTGGAGGGCGAAAGCGTGCGGCTGCGCTCCGCGCTGATGCGTTTCGCCGAACCCGTGCGGGGTTCGGAAGCACCAGAAGAGGCTCTGGCGAAGCTCGTGGCCAAAGGCGAGGTCATGCTCGAACCGGCCTTCGACAGCGACCCGGATGGGGACTCCGTCTTCGACGGCGAACCCCGAGCGGAGCCTGCCGCTGAGAGCGCGCCTGAGCACGCGGTGCCGTTCGACGATGACGACGATCTGCCCTGGGACAGTCCGGACCCGGACGCGGAGACGACCGAGGAGCATGAGTAGGACGCGCGCGCGCGAGCTCGTGCTGGTCAACTGGAAAGGAGTGTTCTTCGAGCGCTACCTTCTGGATCCGAACGTCACCGCGCTCGAGGGAGACAACGGTGCTGGCAAGACTACCGTGATGGTCGCTGCCTACGTGACTCTGCTGCCCGACCTGTCACGACTGAGGTTCACCAACCTGGGGGAGACCGGCGCCACCGGTGGGGACAAGGGCATTTGGGGTCGCCTCGGCAACCCAGCCCGGCCCTCGTTTTCCGCCCTTACGCTCGAGCTGGGGGAAGGCGCGACCGTGATCGCCGGGGTGCACTTGAAGCGTAAGTCGGAGCCGAGCCTGGAGCTTTCGCCCTTCATCATCAGCGGCCTCTCCAGCGAAGCGCGCGCGCGAGACTTCTTGCTGCAAGCCACACCCAATCACGACGAAATCCCGACGCTCGAGGGCGTCAAAGAGCTCGTGACCGCGCGCGGAGCCACGATCGAAGTGTTCGCCTCGAACAAGGCGTACTTCGCCGCGCTGTTCGCGCTGGGTGTGAACCCCATGCGCCTCGGCAGCGACGAAGAGCTCAACAAATACAACGACATGCTGAGGACGAGCATGACCGGGGGCATTTCCCGCGCGCTGACCTCCGAGCTCCGTTCCTTCGTATTCAAGGAAGAGCTGGGACTCTCCGACACGCTGGGGCGCATGCGAACCAGCCTGAGCGCGTGCCGCAAGACGCGCACCGAAGTCGCGGAGTCCCGCGAGCTTCAGCGGCACATCACCGGTGTGTTCAGCGCCGGGGTCGACATGTTCGAAACAGCGATGGCCGCCGCACGCATGGCTGCGGTCGAGCAAGCCGCCTCTGGAACACGCGCCGAGAAAGCACTCAACCTCGCCGAGGCACACCTGGAGCAGCAGAGCCACGAGCTGAAGGACGCGCTCGCACGTCAGGAGCTGTGCGACACGCGCGCGGCGGCGCTCGAGCGTGCGGCCGAGCAAGCACGCGACGAAGTGCTGCGCGTCGAGCGCGCGCTCGACGCCGCGCGGCGCATCCAGAGCCTCCAGGGGGAGCTCGCAGAAGCCGACCGCGCCGTCCACGAACAGCGTGCGCTGCAGCAGAGCGCCGCCTTCGATCGCGGACGCGACAAGCAGCAGCGCGATCGCCAGCAAGCCGACCTGATGGAGAGCGCGCAGGGGCTGGCGAACCTACAGGCTGGCCTGTCGGAGCTGCACCGCCGAGCGCACGCGTCACGGCACGCGCACGCCGAGCTCGCCCGTGCCGCGACCTTGATCACGACCTTGGGCTGGGACGACCTCGCGCTCGCCGACGAGCTCCGCACCGATGCAGCTCGCGGAGCGCTCTCGACCCGCCTCGGCCAGGCACTGGGGCGCGCCCGCGAAGCGCTCGCTCAGTGCGATCGGGAGCGCGCCCAGCGCTTGCGCGACAGCGAAGCCGCCGAACTCCTCCGGCACGACTACGATGCGGCCAGGCAGGCGCTCGACGCGCTGCTCGTTCAGCCGCCCAGCGGGAGCTTGATCGACGCTGCCCGGGGCGCCCTGGCCGAGGCTCAGGAGCGCGAGCGACTGGCTCTGCGACAGGGGGCGCTTGAACGCGAGCTGCGATCGCTCCAGACGCTCCAGAAACGCCAGGTTGCGCTGCTGCTGAAGGCGGAGCAAGCAGGGCTTACCACCGACGGCCTCAGCACGGAGGCGGTGCATACGGCACTGTACGACCTCGACGCCGTCTGTCGCGATCAGCGCGAGCGCGCGCGAACGGCGAGCTGGAATGCGCGCGAGGCGCTGGAAGCCATCGAACGGCTCGAGGCCAAGCTGCGCCACGTCGAAGAGCTCGAGATCCGCTCGCGCGAGTTCGCCGAGGCCCGCACCCGCCTCGAATCCGTGGGAGTAGAGCTTGGACCCGATGACGACTCCCTGCTCGGCGCCCGCGCCAATCTGATGGGTCGCATCCACCAGCTGGAGCAGCGTTTGACCCAGCTGTCGCGCGAACGCGACCACGCCGCGAGCCTGGCCGGGACGTTGGGCGAACAGCGCGAAGCCGCGTCGCCAGCGGTGCTCGAACTCAGGGATCTGCTCGACGGAGCGCTGCTCGCGTCGCGTTTCGAAGAACTGGAACCGGAGACCGCGCGGCTGGTGGAAGCGCGGCTCGGGCCGCTCGTGCACGCGATCGTCGTCGAAGACGTGGCTCACGCCCGCGACCTGCTCGCTAGTGTCGACCGGCAGTGCGCCGACGTATACCTGATAGCCGCAGGCGCTGACCTCGCGGGCCTGTCCGATGCTCCTGACGCCGGGGGGCGTGACGTCGCGGTCGCCAGCGAGGGCGCCACCCGGATCACGCGCGTTCCCGAAGTCGCCTCGCTCGGCCGCGTGGCTCGGGAACGACGCGCGCGATCACTCAGGCGCGTGGTAGAAGAGCGTGAACGGGCGATCGAAGACGAGGAGCGCGCGCTGCGCGGACTCTGGTCGGCCCTGGAGGATCTGGAGCTGTTGCGGGCCAACGCACAGATATGGCGCGAGCGCCAGCTCGCTGCCGAACTGAACGATCTCCGCGGGCAGCTGGAAGCCGCACGCGAACGAGCAGTAGCGGGGCAAAGCGAAGCGGAGACGGCGGCTCGGGAAGCCGAAGCTGCGCGCGTCGCCGCGGCAGCGCTGCGCCCATTACTACCAGAACTCGCGCTGCTCGACGAACCCGACCTCGAGCACAGGGCCGAGAACTGCCGCGCAACTCTCGGCGCCGCGCGCGCCGCCGCGCGGGAGCTCGAGGGCAGCGTGGAGACTCGCGCCAAACTGACGCGCATGCTGGACGCCCTGCACCACGAACCGCCGAGCCCCGCGGCGATCGCTGCCTGGAAAGAGCAGGCGGGCGCCTTGGCAGAAAGACGCGATCGGCTGTTCGCTGCGGTCGAAACGCTCGAAGAACTCTCCAGACACGAGCACGCGCTTTACTACCGGGACGCCGAGCGCGCCCTCGACGAACGAAGAGAGCTGGTGCCGGAGCTCGAAGCACAGCACCAAGAACTCGCGCTACTGCTTCAGGCAGCCGAAGAGCGCGTGCAAGCCGGCGAGCGCCGCTGGGAAGCCGAGACCGAAAAACTCCAGAGCCTCACGGCGGCCCGCGCAGCGATCGCTGCGCATCTGGCGCGCGCAACCGAGGAGCTCGCTCGAGATGGCGTGCTGCAGCCGTCCGAGGAGGCGCTCGTCGCTGCCGGCTCGGCGCACCAGGCGCTGAAGACCGAGTTCGACGCCGTGAACCAAGAGGCTCGCGGGCTCGCGGCACGCGCAGCGCTCGCGCGCGAACGTCAGACCACGGCCGAGCGCGCGCGTCAGGCGGCGCAGGCCGAACTCGATCGCTGCCGCGAGCATTCCTCGCCCGCCGAAGAGGCCTGGCGCGCCGCACGCGAGCGCGCCGCGCAGCACGGGTTGCACTGGACGGGGCTGGACTTGGACGAGACCGAGCGTCACAGCCGTGAGCTATGGCTCGGAGCCCAGGGCAAGCGCTTGCTGCTGCTGGACCGCCTGGCGGCAGCCAGCGGCGGCGGGCTTTCGCAGGATTTCGCCGGGGCCGATCCCGGCGCCGATGCACTCGCGTACCTCGAGCTGTGGCAACAGGTCCGCGAGTGGTTGCAGAAGCGCTTGCCGGCACAGGTAGCGAACGTCGCGGATCCGGTGGAAGCGCTGGAGCGACTGCGGAACGACCTTGCGACGCTCGAGGGCCGGCTCAAACGTCAAGAGGACGAGCTCAGGGGTGCCTCGGGAGACGTCGCCCGCAGCATCGACGTCCAGGTACGCCGAGCTACGAGCCAGGTGAAGAGGATCAACCAATACCTGGACGGGATCCGCTTCGGCGGCATCCATGGCATTCGCATCAAAATGGATCGTGTCGAAGCCATGGCTCCCATTCTCGAGGCGATGCGCAACGGCAACGCCCAGCGGCTCTTGTTTCAGGCGAACCTTCCCTTCGAGGAAGCGCTCGACGAAATCTTCAAGCGTTATGGAGGCGGCCGTGGAGGTGGTCACCGCATCCTCGACTACCGCGAATACGTCGAGTTGAAGGTCGAGGTGAAGCGGCAAGCCGACAGCAGCGCCTGGGAGCTGGCCAACCCCACCCGTGTCTCCACCGGCGAGGCCATCGGCGTCGGTGCCGCACTCATGATGGTGATCCTCACCGAATGGGAGCGGGACGCCACGCTGCTGCGGAGCGGCAGAACCCACGGCTCGCTCCGCTTCTTGTTTCTCGACGAGGCCAACCGGCTGTCGCAAGACAATCTGGGCGTGCTCTTCGATCTGTGCCAGAGCCTCGAACTGCAGCTCTTGATCGCAGCGCCGGAGGTCGCCCGGGCGGAGGGCAACACCACCTATCGGCTGGTGCGCAGGCTGACGGAGGACGGCGGGGAAGAGGTCCTGGTCACGGGGCGGCGCTCGCAGCTACCCGGGCACGATGCCGCAAGCCCCACCACAGCGAGCAGCTCGGACGCCTCGAGCGCCGAGAACGACTACGCGCAACAACCGCTCTTCGATTAGTCGGTCCGGCGCGGGCTAGGCAACTGGGTGCGCGCCGAGGGCCGCAGCCCCTTCCACTTCTGGGTGGCCGACCCCGAAGGTCAACGTTAGCCCCACGCCTGTCACCAGCTTCGCCACCCGGAGCCGCGGGGCCAAGTGTTCGGGCGTGATGTCGATGAAGCCGGGGAGGCGCCCTGCCGTCGCGGGGAACGACCCGCAGCGACCGGCGTGTGCTCCTGCGAGCCATGCGCGCACCCGCGCCTGCATCGGTGGCCAGAGGTACAGTTCTTGGTGGTAGTCCGCCGTGCGCGCCAGCGGGGGTTCGACGTCGGGGATGGCTTCACCCCATAGAAAGCCGAGCCGCTGCAGCGTCTCGCGTAACGCCCGTTCCTCGGCAGCCTGGAGGTCCGGCGCGGCACCGAAGCCCGCCAAAAATGGCGCTTCACTCAGTCTCGGAAAACCGAAGCACCCGATGACCGAGAACGACGGCTCGATAGCGTCGTTCGCCGGTGCAGGAAACCCGTAGACTTCGAAGTCGTAGAGCGAGGCGAGCTGGCGCAGCGTGCGATCGTCGAGCACGCGCCGGGTGGGCACCGAGTATCCGTACCAGGCACACAGCACGTGGTGGCGCTCGCGGGCTTCGGCTTGCGCAGCAGCACACGCACCGGCCCAGTCGGCGCCCGCCGCCACGCCGTTCGAGCGAGCGTAAGCCCAAGACGAACCCTGGGGGCTCACTGGAAACGCCAGACTCCGGTCGCAGGTGCCGAGAACGTTACCCGCGGCATCGAGCAAGGTGCGCTCGGGAATCGGTGCGTCGATCGCGTCGAGCAGGCAGGTCCGTTCCACGAGCTCGAAGTACGCTCGGTCGACGTCGTGCCCGAGCACGCTCGCGGCGCTTCCAGTCGCTGTCTTCTCCGCTCCGGCAGAGGCTGCAAGGCCATCCAAGTAGAACCGGACGCCCGCGATCTCAGTGACGTCGGTAAATACCTCGGGGTGGCCCCAATGGGGGGAACAAGGAAACTCGTGAAACAAGCGCGCGAGTTCACCTGAAAGTTGGTCCGAGTGGTCCACGGGGAGCGTGTGGTATCCCCCGGTGCACCAGCAAGCGCAAGCCGACGCACGCTTGTGGCGAAATCCGACAGTCTCCTGGTCGGCTGCGGCGGTGGACGAATTGCCGCTTTCCAGGCCAGGGCGCCTCGCTCAGCCAACTTGGAATCGCTGCACCAATTCAGCCAGTTTCTGGACCGTGCGCCAGTTGCGGGCGGTGACCGTCGAGCCCGCTGCGCGGTCCAGCACTGCCGGCGTCAACTTCGAGCGCGCCACTCCGCCCCCGTAGTCGATCCAGAGGGCATCGCCGATGGCTTCGACGCGCTCCCCGGCCTGGGCGCGCGCGCGGATGGCTTCCGCCGCACCTGGGGCGAGCGGGCGCTTCGCCAGCCCGAGCAAGAGTAGGTGCGGGCGCTCGGTTTCCACCGCCGGAAAGGGCGTGCCCCGGGCGTACACGAGCCAATCTTCGGCGCGCCGCGCGATCACTTCCACGTCGAAGCCGAAGTGCGCCGCGATCGAACGCTCGAGCGCGGCTTCGAGCGCGCCCACGGTCGAGCGCCTGGCGAGCACTAGATTGCCGCTCTGGATGTAGCTCAGCACTCCCGAACAGCCCGCCGCGCTCGCGAGCGCACACAGCTCCTGCATCGGCACACGCTTCTGACCGCCGACGTTGATCCCGCGCAGCAGTACTACGAACACTTGCTCGGCGACGCGCCTGCGTCGCTCGGGTTTGGCTCGCGGCTTGCGCGTTACCTCGGCCTTTGGCGTTGGCTTCGCCTTCACCTTCGCATTGACTCCGGCTCCCATGCTCGTCGTGTATCCGAGGCGCGCCCGGGGCGCCACCGCTCTCTGCCGGCACGCAGCGCTTCGAGAAAGGGCGAAATTGTTCCCCCCGCGCGCGGCGATCCTGAAGTAAGCAGCGCTGCGTGAACTGGTTGACGTTGACACTGGCCTCCGCCGCGTGCCTCGGGTTCTACGACGTCGCCAAGAAAGCGGCTCTGCGCGACAATCCGGTGCTCCCGGTACTGCGCTTGTCGACGCTTTCGGGCTTCGGTTTGCTGCTCATCGAACTCGGGCTGGGGGCCAGTGTGCCGGACTTCTCACGGTTCGCGCTGGAGCCGCTGAGTCCAGCCGAGCACGGCCGGGTGATCGTGAAGTCGGCCATCGTCAGCGTGAGCTGGGTGTTCACGTTTCTCGCCATCAAGCACCTGCCGATTTCGCTCGCCACGCCGATACGCGCGAGCGCGCCTCTGTTCACGGTCCTCGGCGCCTTCGTGCTGTTCGGCGAACGACCTTTAGGGCGCCAGTGGCTCGGCATGGCGATCGTGCTCGCCGCTTACGTGGCATTTTCTGCGATCGGCAAGCGCGAGGGCATCGCCTTCCGCTCGGACCGCTGGGTGGGTTCTCTTTTCGTAGGCACACTGATCGGCTCCGCCAGCGGGCTTTACGACAAGTACCTGCTACAAGACTTGGCGCTGCCGCCTTTCACGCTCCAGTTCTGGTTCACGCTCTACGGCGCAGCCTTGCAGCTCGGTCTGTGCGTGTGGTTCGCCCGGTTTAGACCGGCGAGCACCCCGCTCGAGCTCCGCCCCTGGATCGTGCTGGTGGGTTCGCTCTTGGTCGTCGCCGACCAGTTCTACTTCGAGGCGGTGGCCAGCGAAGGGGCGCTGATCAGCGTGGTTTCGGTGCTGCGTCGAAGCAACGTGCTCGTGAGTTTTGCGTTCGGGGCGCTGTTGTTCCGCGAGCGCCTGCTCCGGCCCAAGGCGCTCGCGCTCGCCGGAGTGCTCGCTGGGCTACTGCTCTTGCTGCGCGGCTAGTCCCTGATTCACCACACTAGCCGGGCAGGCCGAGCGCGCGGCGCAGCCGGCGCCCTGCTTGACGCGAGACGGCAACGCTGGCGCCACCTTGCATGTGAGCCAGGTACCCGCCACTGCCCTGGGCTTCGAGGCGCTCGACGTAGTCGAGATTCACCAGGGCGCGCCGGTGCACTCGCCAGAAGCGCGGATCGGGCAGCAAGTCCTGTAGGTGTTGCAGGCTGAAATCCGCGAGCAGCGTGCCGCGGGACGTGTGCAGGCTCAGGAGTGGACCGTCGAGTTCGGCGTGACTCAGCTCGTGGGGACCGATCAGTACGACCCCTCGAGCCGTCTGCACCGGTAGGCGGCCCAGCGCGGGCGGCATCGCTGCCGGACCCTTCACGCGCTGGAGGCGCAGGCTCGCTCGCTCGAGCGCTCGCTTCAGGCGCCCGGCCTCGATGGGTTTGAGCAGGTAGTCGTCGGCGCCCACGTCGAAGGCTTCCAGCGCGTGCTCCGAGTGCGCCGTGGTGAAGATCACGTAAGGTGCGTCGTCAGGCAGCAGCGCGCGCGCCTCGAGCCCGGAGAGCTCGGGCATGCGGATGTCGAGCAACAGCACGTCCGGTCGTGCCTCCGACACGGCGCGGAGCACCTCGTGGCCGTCGGCACATTCGGCCACCACCTCCACGGCATCCACTCCGGCGAGCAGCCGCAGCAAGCGCTGGCGAGCCAGCGCCTCGTCGTCGGCGATCAACACTCTGAGCTGTTCGTGGCTCATGTATGCGTTCCCGGATCGTACCCCGTGGGAAGGTTCAGCGTGACACGCGTGCGCCCCTCGTGACCCTGGATCTGAACGGACGCCGCGCCCGAATACGCCAACTCGAGCCGGCGTTCCACCATCAGAAAGCCACTGCCGCCGTCACGTAAACCGCGGAATTCACCAGGGTTTTCCAGCAAAATCCGAAGCCGCCCCGCGCCCTCGTGGATACTCAGCGACAACGCGCCGCGTTTGCCCGCTGCTGGCCCGTGTTTGACCGCGTTCTCGAAGAGCGGGAGCAAGATCAACGGTGGTACTCGGTGAGCATACGTGTCGACGGCGATGCTTCGTTGCACGCGAAACATCTCCGGGTCGCGAATCAAGTGCAGCTCCAAGAGCTCTGCGCACAGCTCCAACTCTCGTTCCAGCGACCAGGCCGTCAGCGGGACACCCGAGAGCACCGTGCGTAGCATACTCGACAGCTTCAGAATGGCGCGTTCGGCGACCTCTCCATCTCGACGGCACCACTCGGCAATGGCGTTGAGCGTATTGAACAAAAAGTGCGGATCTAGATGGCTCTTCAGCGCGAGCAGTCGCGCGCGCTCGGCCTCACGTTCCATCGCTTCGGCTCGCTCTCGCTCGCGGCGTAGATGCTCCTCGAAGTCGAGGTCGCGGCCGAGCCCCCAACCCCCCACCCAGAACAGCGCGAGAGAAATGTACCATGTGGTGTCGCTCGCCAGCAACGTCGGGCCTAGCCCGAGCCAACGAGGCAGCGGAACGGTGATGACGTACGCCACCGCTATGCCCAACGCGGCGTAGACCCCGACGCGCAGCGCGCCGCGCACGAGACCGTGGCCCGCGGGATTCAGCAAGCGCCACGAGTAAGGCGCGGTCAACAGAAACAGTGCGCACATCGACGCCGCCAGCGGACCCGAGGCAGGGTGCGGGGTGAGCTGCATCTGAGAGAGGATCAGCGTGGCTGACACGAGCCCGATCGGCAGGGCGCGCCGTGGAGCACCCAAACCCTCGAGGGTCGCCCAATACAGCCCGCGGCGTCGCTGAACCACGGCTCGAGACTAGCAAGCGCACGGCGGAGCTGTCGAACGACGGCGTGGGCTCAAGGGCTGGCTGCGAAACCGTTCACGCGCACGTGCGACCGCTCGCAGAGCGCGGGGAGCCATTCAGGCAGCCCGCGGTCGCGGCGGCCACCTCGCTGGCTATGTTGAGGTTCGGAGGATTTCATGAGACTTCGATCGTTCACGTTAGCAGCCGTGCTCGGGGCTGTCTGTTCTTGGGTGCTGCCCGCACGCGTGGCCGGCGCCCCGGCAAGCGCCTACTACTTCGACGACGCCGCGCCGCAGCTGGCCCTCGCCCGCGGGGTCGGTGACAGTGTGCGCCAAGGCGTTGCTCAGGCAGGCTTTCACACAGGCGCAGACCTTTTCGATCAGGAATGGGTGTTCGGCACCTACATGATGGCGGCCATGGGCCTGGGTCAGGTCGCAGCCCTGCACCCGAGGACGCGGGCGGAACAGCTGCTCTTGATGGAGCTCTGCATCGATGAACTGTTGACCGACCGAGTGCGGCGCTTCGACACCGACGCCTGGGGTGCGGACGCCCTGCAATCGCTCGCGACGCAGCAGGGCCACGTCGCCTACCTCGGTTACCTCGACCTCGCGCTCGGGCTGCATCGGCAGCTCGACCCCGACTCGCGCTTCCGGGACCTGAACGACGCGATCACGGAGACCCTGTGGCGGCGCTACCGCGCCTCGCGCACCAAGCTTCTGGCCACCTACCCGAACCAGTACTTTCCGGTGGACAATCTAGCCGCGATCGGAGCGCTCGGGCTGCATGCACGGGCGACGAGGAGCGATCGCGATGTTCAGCTGAAAGAGTTGGTCGATGCGGTGGACCAGCGTTACTTGGATCCCACCACGGGCCTGCTGATCCAGCGCGTGGACCGGCACGGCAGGCCGGTGGACGCGGGCCGAGGTTCGGGGACCGCGCTCGGAGCCTATTTTGCGGCGTGGGCGAGCCCCGCGCTCGCCGCGCGCCTGCACGCCGCCCTCAAGCAGCACCTGACGCGGAGCCCGCTGGGCTTCGGCATGGTGCGCGAGTACGCGCACGAGGATGGCCCCGGCGACATCGACTCGGGCCCGCTGCTGCTCGGTATGAGCATCTCCGCGACGGGGTTTTCACTGGGCAGCGCCCGCGTCGCCGGTGACCTCGAGCATTTCGAGTCGGTGTATCGCACCGCGCACCTGTTCGGTGCCCCGACGAGCCGCGGCGCCAGCGCAGCCTTCGTCAACGGCGGACCGCTCGGCAACGCGCTGATGCTGGCGCTCATGACCGCACCCCGACTCGGGGAGGTGGGTCTATGAAACGGCCTTCCCTGACGGTCCCAGGCATGCTGTTCGGCGTCTGGGCGCTGCACGAGGCGGCGCTGTGGGCGCTGGGAACCAGCGATCTGCCGAGCGTGCTGTTCGCGCTGGGGTCGCACTCGCCTGCGCCCTATGTGGCGCTGACGATCGGGTTCCTAGCGTTACGCCTGATCGCCTACTTCGTGGCACCGTTCGTCGCCGCCGCCTGGGTCGCCCTGCGCGGGATCGACCTGCTCAGCGCGGCGGTGGCCCGTAGAGAGTCGGTCGGTGCGTCGCATAACCGAGCGACCCCGTGGCAAGCGACTGCACCAGCTCGCCGTCTGGATTCACCTCGTGGATCACCCCCGCATTCGAGTACGTGACGAGGGTATTGCCGTTCGGCAGCCGCTGAACATCGCCGAGCGTGCTGCTGCTTTTGTCCGACTTGTAGCGCCAGACCTCGGTCGCGGTACCGGCGCTGGGATCGAGCGCGAACTCGAGGACCGGAGATGCCGGGGCACCCACACCGTTGTTGAAGAACAAGAAGTTCCCGTTCTCCAACAGGTGGTGTCCGTGATTGACCTGCCACACCCCGGGCATCCAAGGCCCCAGGGCATTGGCGCCACCGAACTGCCACTCGAGCTCGCCCGTGCGACTGAACTTGACGAACAGGTTCGGATTGCGATCCGAGATCGTGAAACTATCGTCCTCTGGGTGGTAGTGGATGGCGTTGGGGTGACAGTCGCGCACCGGTTCGTACAGCGCCGACACGTTCGCGATCAAGTCCGTGATCGTACCGTCCGGGTCGCGTTGCACGATGCTGCTGCAGCCGCCTTCGCGATGCATGAAGGTCACGATGCGACCGCCAGGCAGCACCGTAAAATCGTGGTGGGCGGCCTCGAGCCCCGCCACGCTGGCTTCCACATCGAGGCCATCCATCGAGGCGCGGCGCATTTCGCCGCCGACACCGCCATTGTTGACGGCGCTGATCCACATTTCGGTGCCTTCCCAGTTCATGCGGGCGCTTCCGGCGCCGCTGGGGGCCGGCGTCCACCAGACCACGTCGCCCTCCGCATCCAAGATGAAGGCCATGGGGCCGCGCGCGTCGCCCCGCCCGCCCAAGCCGGTCGTGCTCACGATGAAGCCGGACGCAACCTCGTTCTCGAGCAGTAGCTGGCGCTGAATGCTCGGTAGGCTGTTGGCGATCGGCCCCGTGGTAAGCGTGAACGTGTCGCTCCGGCAAGTCCGCGCTCCAGCCTTGGCGACGATGCGGAACGCGTACTCACGCTCGCCCTTCATGCCCAACAGCAGCGTGCGGTGCTCCTCGGCAGCCAGATCGACTGGCGCTTCGAGGGTGAACCCCGTGCTCGTGAGCCCAAACTCGATAATGGCCTCATCGATGGCGTCCATCGCCACCGACCAAGTGACGATGCCGACCGTGGGGATCGCCGGGCTGAGTTCGGCATCGACCTCGAAGCTGCACGCGTCGGATGTCTCACCAGCGGCCCCCGCGCTACCTCCCGTACTCGTTCCGCCGCCACTGACACTGCCGCCTGTCGCGTCGGGAGCTCCCGTCGTGCCATCGTTACCCGCGCCTCCGCTGCTTCCAGCGCTCGCCCGCGTGCCCCCAGTGCCCGGCGCGTCGTCACCCGCTGCCTCGCCGTCTTTGCACCCCGCGGCGAGCCCCCAACAAGCGGCGACCAGCAAGGTGAAGAAGTAAGTTCGCATGCTAGCCTATGATCTCACCCCGTGGCCATCGCGCAACACGCGTGTGCGCTTCTGGTTCGGCCTCCGCACCGAGCGCACCGAGCCCCGCACCGAGCCCCGCACCGAGCCCCACACCGGGCCACACCGGGCGCTGGGATACCCGCCCCGCGACCTGGTCAGCCCATGGTGGGGCACGGGCGGCAGCGCAGAGGCCGGTGTTCTCACGCCGTCGTGCGAGCGGACGCGGCGGGCGGCGCCGGTTGCTCCGAGCTCTCGCGACTGGAGGCGAGCGAGCCCAACATGCGTTGCAGGTCGCTGACCAGGCCCGACCGGGTGAGCGTCGCACGCCCCTCGAGCAAAGCATCGAACTGAACGTCGCGCCCCCGAATCGCTTCTCCGTACCTATTGACGCTGTCGATGAGGCTCGAGCTGCCCAGCGCCGCGTCTTCCAGTTCGGCAAGCCAGTGGCTCAGACAGCAGGCGTCGTGCTTCCTCAGATCTTGCCGCAGGTTGATGACGGCTAATCGATCGACGAAAGTTTTGAAGTCGTGGAAGATGCGCAGGCCGTGCGCGGCCGATCCCCCGTGTTCGAGGTAGTCCAGTACTCGGCGCTCCAGCTGGGCCAGCAACAAGCGATCGGAAGCACGAAAGTAGGGGTAGCCGTCGGAGCCGATCAAGAGCGCGATCAGCGCTCCGGCGGCTCTGAGCGCCTTGACGCTGCCACCGCGCCCCCGCGCCACATCGCCCACCTCGAGCGCCCCGGCGCGCAACCGGGCATAGGCTCTCCGGCATTTCAACGACGCCTCGACGCCACGTTCGCGCGCCACGAGCGAGGCCTCGCCTTGGAAACGCTGCTCCAAAGACACCAGCGCTTGCTCGAGCTCGTAGCGACAACTCTCGCAGACCCCGAGCATCGACGCCGGTGTTTTCGCCGCCTCGAGCTCGACCTGGTACCGATTCAGGCTCATGCGCAGCACGAAGGCCAGGTCCCCCACGTCGAGCGCATTCGGAGGGCGACGCGCGCCCGCGGGATCCGCCAGGGACGCCCGATCCGGCGTGCCCTCGAGGATCTCGTCGGTGAGATCCGTGAGTCTGCAGCCCAGACCGCGCGCCTCTTCGAGGACTCGAACCAGGGTTCTCGACAGCCCGCCCAGCGCTTCACGGCTGGCGCCTTTCAGGGCGCTCACGTCCAGCGCACGAACCGCACGCTTTACGCGCGCGATCTGGTTCAACACGGCATCATTCGCATCCGGCGCAGCGTGTGTCACGTGTAACACTCCTGTGTGTCGGCCCAGCGCGGGGGCGACCTCCGGGTCCTCTTCCTCTGATTTCATAACGGACGGGGCGTTGCGTTCGATCGTCGCCGTAAGCCGCGATCAGCCGCTTTTTCGAGGTCGATTCGACTTGCGACCCCGTGCCAGACTGCAACCTGCGTAGGGTTTTCATGCACACGCTGGCCACAACCGTCTGCTTTGACTTCGGAAAGCCCGCCGGCGAGGCGAAATGCCAAGCTGCGCCGCTTCGCTCAAACGCCGTGCGCGAGGCGCTTCGCACCTGCCTTTTGGATTCCAAGTCGTTTCGGCAGCCTCACACGGCGCGGCGTTTCGCGACGCCAACCTGCCGTTCGGCCCTGGCGGCGAGCGTTGGTCGAGCACGCCAGCAGCGGCTGATTTCCCCAGTTTTTTCGCCCAACGCGGTGAACCTCCGCAGGCTTCCTCTGCTCGCCTGAAGCATCAGCGACTCACCACAATGTAGGTCCAAAACACGCTGATGAGCGTTCGGTTATTTGGCGGCCCGAACCAGCTTGGGTAGACTCGCGACCCTTCGAAGTAGGAAGGTTTCCATCATGCAAGCACTCCGCATCGTTTCTGTCAGTTCATGCCTCATCGCTCTGGCCGCAGCTCCGTTCGCGCACGCCGAAGAGGGCGAATTCCAGTTGGGTCTCGGTACGCCTTTCCTGGGCTGGAGCAGCACCACTGTAGAACCCGAGGAGGGCGATGAAACAAAGACCTCTGGGTTCACCTGGGGCATCGGGCACGAAGTGCACGCCGAGCTGGGCTACGGCGTCACCCCCAACCTGGTCGTCGGCGGCCTGGTGCAACTCGGCGGTACGTCGATGACCGAAGAAACTGGAGATGCAGAGACTGACCTTAGCACCTTCCAGTTCATGCTCGGGCCGAAGCTCGACTACGTCATCGCGCCTGGCGACAAAGTGCAGCCGTTCGTGGGCGCGGTCGTCGGGTATCTGAACTCCAGCAGCAGCGCCGAAACCGACGGCGGCGAGTTCAGCAACTCCACGTCGGGGTTCCTGTTCATGGCACGCGGAGGTTTGCGGCTGTTCCCGGGCAAAGAGTTCAGCATCGATCCTTGGTTGGGCCTGGGTTACTTCACCGGCGGCGCCGAGAACGAGAGCGACGGCGGCAGCGCCGACTTCGATGTTTCACAGCTGCAGTTCATGGTGCACCTGACCCTCTCGGGCTGGATGGACTGAACCGAACGCTGTCTGGACCCGGTGCCGGGGCACTGCCCGGCGCTCTCGCATCAGCTCGTGGAGTCCGAACATGGACTCTGCGAGCGCCGTCGGGCCTGAGCCAGGCGCAGGGGTCGCGCCGGCCGAGGCATGCTGAGGTAGTGCGTCTACCTGCCCGCTTGCACGCGGCGCACCAGCTTCTCGAAGTGAGCCAGCGGTTGAGCACCGCTGAGGTAGTAGTCACCGATCACGAAGCCCGGTGTCCCGCTGATGCCCGCGGTCTGTGCCGCCGTCTTGTCGGACTCGATGCGGGCGCGATGTTTCTCGGCGTCGAGCGCAGCGCGAAAGCGCACCATGTTCGCACCTAGCTTCTGCGCCAGCGTCTCGAGGTTCGGACGCTTCAGTCCGTCGGTCTGCTGTTGTGCTTCGAAGAGCAGCTTGTGGTACTTCCAGAAGCCCTGGTTCCCGAGCTGCAAGAACACCTCGTGCGCAGCCTGAGCCGCCAAATCCGCATCTTTGTGGAACGGCAGCGGCAGGTTGCGCCAGACGAGCTTGATGCGCGGCTGCGCCTTCAGCAGCGCGTCGAGCGTCGCGTTGACACGCAGGCAAAAGGGGCACTGGAAATCCGAGAAGATCTGGATCACCACCTTGGCGTTCGCGGGACCGCGATACGGAGCGCTGCCGACCGGGGCCGCGACTTGCTTCTTTTCTGGCGGCGGCGGCTCGGCGGCGTCCGCCATCAGGGTCTCGAAAACCTTCGCGCGTGGCAGCCCCTTGGCCACGAGGGCTTTGGCCCTCCTCAGTTCCGCCTCGATCAGCTCCTCGAACTTTTCCTGCGGCTGCGCGCCGGAAAGACGCACGCCGTTGATGAAGAAGTAAGGAGTGCCTCGGGCCTGGAAATCGGTCGCCAGCTCCTGGCTCTCTTCGATCTTGCTCGCGAAGCGATCGCTCTTGAGCGCTGCCAGCGCGTGCTGCCAGCTGCCTGACTGCGCTTCGACCAACCGCTTCAAGTCGTCGTCCTCGAGCTTCGGTTGAGAGTCGAAGATAGCGTCCACGGCTTGCCAGAAGGCTCGCACACCGCGGCGCTCGTAGATCGAGCGAGCGACCGTCGCCGCCGGCTTGGCGCGCGGGTGAAAAGGCAGCGGATTGTCTTTCCACACGATGCGCAAATCCGCGCCGTACTTCGCCCGCAATGCCTTCAAGGTCGGCTGCACGCGTTTGCAGAACGGGCACTGTAGGTTAGCGAACTCGATCAGCGTGACGAGCGCGTCACTCGGACCGTCCACGGGGTCGTCCGGAGATACCGGTACCCGCCACGCCGTGGAGTCCTCGCTGGGCACGGTCCCTGGCGCCTTGGGCGCAGTGTCCCCTAGCGTCAGTTGACGCTCGGTCAGCAACGCGCTGACGTCGGCGGAGGACACCCCCTGTCGCCGCAGCTCAGCCGCCAGCTCCAGCTGTTGATCGATGACTTCGACGAACTTGTCGACGGGTTGAGCGCCGCTCAGCGTAACCCCATTGATGCGAAATGCGGGGGTTCCTGACACCCCCACCTTCGCCGCCAGCGCCATGTCAGCCTGCACCTTGGCGCTCGCCCTCCCGCGATCGAGCCCGTGTCGCAAATCAGTCGACGAAACTCCGGCTTCGGCAGCCCAACGCTCGAAGTTTCCTGGCGTCAGCTCCTTCTGGTTTTCGAACACGCGATCGTGGAAGGCCCAAAAGGCGCGATCGCCGCCTTTCTGAAAAACGATCACCGCTGCCTCCGCCGCGGGTCGAGCGCTTTTGTGGAACGGCAGGGGGTTGTGCTTGAACACCATGCGCAGTTGCTTGGGGCCGTACTTCTTTCGCAACTGAGCCAACGTCGGCTGAACGCGTGAACAAAAAGGACACTCGAAATCGGTAAACTCCACCAGGGTGACCGGAGCGCTCGGCGAGCCCCATGAGGGTTCGGGCGCGTCGGCCAGAGGCGACACCGCCCCACGCGCGGCGGTCGGAGCAGTCTCGCGCGATGCCCAGTTCGCTTCGACCCGGCGCGCATAGTGAAGCTCCGAGGTCGCGGACTGCGGGCGCTCGGCCTTGCTCGCCCGCAGCTCTTCCGCGAGCACACTAGAGAAGCGCTGATCATCGTCGTCGCCGCCGGGCTGCCAGCGCACGCCGTTCACGTAAAGCACCGGGGTGTCCAAGAGTTCGAGCCGCCGCGCCAGCTCGAGATTTCGCTGGAGCTGCTGGCGGGTGTCGCGCCGCACAGCGGATGTGCCGGCGGTTTCCGCCCCATGCGTCGCGGTCAGACCCAATGCCCACACGCTGAGCTCTTCTTTCGAGGGCGCACCGCTAGCGTCACTGACCATGCCCAGAAACTCTTTCGCCGCTTTCGACCCGAGCGTGTCCCTGACCGCAAGAGTCGATTCGGCGATGGGTTCTCCGTCGAGCTCGAGCGGAGCTTGTTTCACCACCAGGCGCAGTTCGGGACTTTGCTCGACGAGTTCAGCCAGCGCGGCGTAGCGAGTTCTGCTGTCTTCCTTTGCGAAGTCGAGGAACGCGACGATGGTCACGAGCGGATCGCTCGCCCCCCACATCAGGTCGTCGGCGTAGACCGGCAGCAATGGGGACGCCGGCGCGCCAGCGCTGGCGACGGCTGCCTTCGGCGCGGAGGGCGCAGGTTGGGATCTGGGCGCGGCGCACGCGGCGCAGACAAAAGCCAAGAGCCAGGCGAGATATCTCATTGCTGTCTCCAGATGATATGGAATCCGAAATCAGTCTCTACGACGCCCGAAAGGTCGCCAGGCTTCAGAGCGAAGGCCGCGTCGGCGAAAGGCTTGACCATGGCATTGCGACCGAACGACCCGAGCGCACCCTGGCGCTGGGCGGCTCCGGGCTCGTCGCTGTAGCGCGCGACCGCCTCGTCGAACGTGAGCGCTCCCTGCTTCAGATCGCCGAGCACCTGCGCCGCCAGCGCCCTGGCGTCCGCCTTGCTGCGAGCGATCTCGGGAGAGGCTCTGAGCGCGCCTTGATAGGCGAACAGGATGTGGCTCGCCGTCACGCGTTGCGGGGCATCCGACGCCGGTGCGTGGAGCGCCGCCCCCTGCGCCGTTTCGTCCGGTGGGCTCGCGAGCGCTGGAGCCTCACGCCGAACGACGCGATCCGCGTTGCCCGCCACGCGCTCGGGATAGATGGCGCGAACGGCAATGCCCGTGCGACCGAGGGCGCGCGCGGTTTGGTACTCGGCAGACACCAGCGCCTCGAGTTGGGCCGGCGGCAAGCGCCCGAACACCCGGATCCCGTTCACCGACAGCGCCGGAATCACTGGTTCGGCGGCCTCGCGGAGCGCGTCGGCTTCGGCCTGCACGATGGGCGCTGAGCTGTCACGCCCGGCCTTACGCGAGTCCTGGGCGTGCGCGCGGCTGACCTCGAGCGCGAGCTTCAAGGCGTCGCCGAACGCAGGCGGGTCCTCGTCGAACATACGCGCCGCGAAATCGAAGTAGGCGGCGTCTCCGTGGTTCTGTTGCAGGGTGTCCGCCATCACTTCACCGGACTCACCCACACCGGGGGTCACCAGCACCAAACGAAGCTCGGGTTCTCCGAGACGAGCCTGCAACCGCCTCAAGGCTTGGTACGTGGCGGCGCTTTCTGCGTCCGAGAACGCCACGAGCGCCACGATGGTGACGGGCGCGGTGGCTGCCCCGAGCGCAGGCAGCCGCGCCTCGGCAGAGCGCGCCGACGTCTGCGAGCCTCCGAGGTCCACGACCACGGTTTGCGCCGAGGTCTGCGGCGGTGCAGGTGGCTTGCTGGCACACGCCCAGGCGAGAGTCGCCAGGACAACGCAATAGGCCCACACTTTTCTAGGCATCGTCTCGCATCTTAGTCGACGGTCCGGACATCGTGACGAAAACAGTCACGAGCCACCGCCAGCTTTCACGACCGATCCCGGTTCGTTCGGAGTGAGCGGGCGCTCGTGGTCTAGCACCTTGAAACTGATGGACTATCCAAGTAGTCTCCGACTCAGCCAAAGTCTTGGATCAAACGGTCCATCAGCTCGTCGACGTCGGGTCGGAGCGGCTCGAAGCCCGGATTCTTCGCGTAGAAATCGACGATTTCTTCGGCGCCCCGCGCGAACGGGATGTCCGCCACGAAGCCCGGCACCAGCCGCTTCAGCTTGGTGTTGTCGAAGATCACGCTGTGCGCCTTGTCTCCCAAGAGACCGGCACCCCACTCTGGGTGTCGTTTCGCGATCACGTCCGAAGGCACGTGCACCAGCGTCGGCGAGACGCCCGCCGCGTTGCCCACGAGCGTGAAGATTTGGTTCCAGGTGAGCACCTCGTCGCTGGTGATGTGGAAGGTTTCGCCGATCGCCTTGGGGTGTCCCAACAGCCCGACGAAGCCCTTCGCGAAGTCGCGGTGGTGCGTGAGCACCCAAAGGCTGGTGCCGTCGCCGTGCACCACCACCGGCTTGTTTGCGAGCATGCGCTTCAACACGGTGTACCCAGCTTGGTAGGGGTCGAAGGGCAACAACGTGCGATCGTACGTGTGCGACGGGCGCACGACGGTCATCGGGAAGCCCTGCTGGCGATAGGCGTGGAGCAAGCGTTCTTCGCAGGCGATTTTGTTGCGCGAGTACTGCCAATGTGGATTGTGGAGCGGCGTGGCTTCCGTGATCGGCCAATGGTCGACGGGCTTCTTGTAGGCCGATGCCGAGCTGATGAACACGTACTGCCGAGCGCGCCCCTGAAACAGCCCCAGCGCGGTCTCTATGTGCGCCGGCTCGAACGCGATGAAGTCGGCGACGGCATCGAACTTCAGGTCCGCGAGCGCGTGTTCTGCGCTCGCACGGTCTCGAACGTCGCCCGTGAGCACCCGCGCCCCCTCGGGGGCGGTTCGGGGCGAGCCGCCACGGCAGAGCAGGTAGACCTCGTGCCCTAGCTCGAGCGCGAGCTTCGAGCATGCGGAGCTGATGATGCCGGTTCCCCCGATGAACAAGATGCGCATGACCACGACCTTAGCCGCAGCGCGCGCCGCGATTCAAGATCGTTAACGGGAACGTTAGACCAAACCGCGTCGGGCTTCGCGCCGCGCTCGGAGGGCGGGCCCGGCCTCGATGATATACTGTGAGCGTGACGGTCACCCCCAATCGATCCGCGAACCGCGCGCGCGCTCACGCCATCTTCAGGCTCCTCGTCGTGCTCTTGGCGCTGGGGCTCTTGTTGCGCGCGAGCTACCAGGTATCCCTCGCCACCGAGCAGCTCTTCCGAGTCGCCCGCGGGGGAGTCGGGTGAGCGCGATCGGAGCGATTGTGGGAAGCCTGCCGCCCCTGGTATGGCTGGGCCACGCGGCGCTGGCGCTGCTCTGGGTCGCCTCTAGCGGGATCACCTGGTCGACCTCGAGGCGCGCGACCGAATCCTGGCAGCGCTACTGGAGCAGCGAGCCCTGGCTGGCGACAGCGGCGTGCGCGCTCGTGGTGGTGCTGGGAGCGACCTCGATCGTCGAACTCTGGGCAGAGGGTTTCGAGAGGGGTTGGGGTCCGGTGCGGCCGCTGTCGCTCGCGCTCGGTGAGCGTCTGCTACTCCAGTGGTCGAGCATCAGCGGAGCCCTCGGCCTGTGGGGGCCATTGGTGTTGTGGCCGACGGCGCTCGGACTGACCCGATCAGGCCGGATACAGGTCGCGCTGGCGGTCGCGTGCTTCTGGGTCGGCCTCGGCTGGGCCGCGTGGAGCTGCCGCGCCTTCCTGGTCCAGTTGCCGGAGACCTTGCCGCCAATGTATTTGGCTTTCGACGCGCTCGAACCTTCACGCGCTCGCTTCGCGAGAGGCGTGCTCGCACTCGCCGTAAGTCTCGGAGCCGGCGGGTGCCTCGCTGGCTGGGCTCTCTGGCATCGACCACAGCGAGCCGTCACCCGCCGGCAGGGCGTTGGCAGCGTCGCGGTGGCCCTGCTAGGCGGGGCAGCGACGCTGGTCCTGGCACCGATCGGGTCTCGGTTCGCTTGGGAAAACGCGCACCCCTTCGATCCCACGTTCGGCTTCACGCTTTGCGACGCCTGTGAGCCTCGACCCCTGGGACTCGACGGGCACGCTCCAGACAATGTCGTCGGAGCACCCTGGGTGGCTCTCGGCCCGGCCCAGTTCGAAGTGGACGGGTCCCGGCTGCGCTCCCACGACGAGCTGTACGCAGTTTTGAAGCGCAAGCGGGAGCTGTGGCAACAACTCAACCCGCAGCGAGAGTTTCCCGGAGCTTTGATGCTCAACCTGCGCGAGCTTCGGCGCGTGGCGGATCTCGAAGCCGCGTTCCGTACGGTGCGCCGCGCCGGTTACTCGAAAGCTCACATAGCCCACAGTGAAATCGTGCGCCAGACGCGGCCGGTGTTCGGACGCATTTTCGGGCAACGGAACTCGGCGCTCCGTGTGTTCCTAGCACAGTGGCGCGACGAGTGCCCGGCCTCGACCACGCGCGTGCTGCACCTCAAGGCGGCGTCGGCGCGCCCGCTCACCGCGTGGGCTAGCGAGCTGAGCACTCGACCGCGAGGCGACGTCTGTGTGGTGCTGCCGACGCTCGAGTGCCCCTCCGCCATCGACGGTTGCCCGAAACCCCTTGGAGCCGGCTTCGAGGTCACGGACGAGCGATCTTTGGGCGAGCGAGTCGAGGCGCTTCGGCTGCGCCGGGCCGAGCAGGAGTACCAGGTCGCGTTCGTAGGGCCCAAGACCGCTATCCATGTGGAGCTGATGAACGACCCGAGGGATCCGTGGGACGGGTTCGATGCGCTCGCGGCGCGCATCCAGGGTCGAGGCCGGCGCTTGATCTGGGCCATGAACGCTGGCATGTACCACCCCGACCGGAGCCCGGTGGGGTTGCTCGTGAGCCGGTCGAACGAGCGCTCACCGCTCAACACGGGGCATGGCAAGGGGAACTTCTTTCTGGTGCCCAACGGTGTGTTCGAAATCACCAGTTCCGGTCCGGGCGTCCAGACCACCAGCGCGTGGCGAGACGATCTCTACGGCGAGACGAGCGAAGCGACCCAATCGGGACCGATGCTGGTGGTGGCCGGACAGCTGCACCCGACCTTCCAACGAGACTCGCCGAGCCGCCTGATTCGCAATGGCGTGGGTGTCATCGACGAAGTAGTGGTGATGGCCATCTCCACGACGCGGGTGAACTTCTACGAGTTCGCCTCGTTCATGCGCGAGCTCGGGTGTACCGACGCGCTCTACCTCGACGGCAACGTCTCGAGCGTGTTCGCCCCGGGACTCGAGCGGCGCGACCCTGGGCTCGGTCTCGGCCCGCTGCTCGTCGTCACAGAAGAGGCGCGTTGACGGTCGCTCAGCACAAAGCGCCGGCAGGCGCAGCATACGCCGCCGCGTACGCCTGATACCGCGCTCGCAAGCGCTCGAATATGGGACCAGGCATGCCGCTGCCGATGCGCGTCGCAGCGACTGCGGTAACGGGGACGATTTCGCGCGTCGAACTGCTGATGAATGCCTCGTCGGCGCGCGCCAGATCGTCGAGTGTCGGGCGTCGCAGATCCACGTCCAGCCCGCTTTGCCGAGCGAGCTCGAGCACGATCTGCCGTGTAATACCTTCCAAGATTCCGCTCTCGGCCGTGACGATCGCGCCTTGCCTGACCAAGTAGAAGTTGGCGCTGGTGGCTTCGAGGATGCGCTGCTCTTCATCCAGCAGCAGGTACTCGTAAGCGTCGACCCCCAAGCTATCGCAAACGCTGCGAGCCCGGACCCAGTCGGTGTACTTGATCAGCGGCTCTGGCCGGTAGAGCCCGGCCGGCGCCAACGCGAGTCGGGCACCCTGGCTCATGATTTCGGAGGGCACCGGCGAGTGTGGAGCGAGCGCGAGCAGCGCCTCGGTGACGACACCGCCCCGCTGGGTCGGGTGCTCCAAGAGATCGAGCCGGACGCGAAACTCTGCGCCGACATAGGCCTGCGCTGCCCGATCGATCGAACGCACCAGCGTGTGCAGATCGAACTTCGTCCCCCAGCCAGCACGTTCGAGGCTGAGCCGGCAGCGTTCCAGATGGGCGCCCAAGCGCAAGAATCGACGCCCGGGGTAGCTGCGCAGCGCCGAATAGACGCCCACCGGCGCGTCTCCCAACAGGGCGTGGACATCCGTCGCGCCCGCCGGGACCCGAAGCGGCACGAGGTCCGCGGCGTGAAGCGCGTACAGAGCGACCGAGGCCATGGCGGCGGAGACTATGGCGCGCCGAGTCCGTAGGCGCCAGGGTCCGCGGCGCGGCCTCGAGGGACAATCGTGTCAACTCGCGCAGATCCGCTTCGGCGGGGCAGCCGGCTCATTCGACGCAGACGGCGTTGTCTTCCTCGTCGATCGACCCGGGGCAAGCGTCGTCGGAACAGCTACCGGCGACGTTACAGAATTCGCAAGCCCCTATCGTCCCGTCCTCGCAATCCAGATCGCGCACCCCGCAGCCGCAGTCGCAGGCGCCGTCACCATAGGTTTCGATGTCACAATCCCAAGTTTCCGGGGCGCTATCGGTGCAGCGCGAATTGTCGTCGGGATCGAGGCCGCGGCAGCTGTAGTCATCGACGCAGCTGCCGTTGCCGGGAGAGCAGTTGGTGCACGCCGAGGGCAGCGCGGAGTCGCAATCGGGGTCGGGAGCGTGACAGCCACAATCGCACGAGTAGCCGTCGGCGTAGGTATAGTCCGAACAGGTCCAATCATCGGGTGGTGGCGCGCAGCTGCCGATGTCGTCTGGATCCACTCTGCCCGGGCACCGGTAGCTGCCGCAAGCACCGCAGCTCGAACACTCGTCGATGGAGTTGGAGCGACAGTCGATGTCGACGACACCGCAGCCGCAATCACAGCTCGACCCGTCACCGTAGTAGTACCAGTCACAGGTCCAGCCGTCAGGAGGCGCCGGTCGCTCGCAGCTGGCGTTGTTGTCTGGATCGATGGTGCCCGGGCACTCCTGCCGCGAGCAGCTGCCTTCGAAGGCACAGCGATCGCAGGCGTCGCCGTCTCTCGAAGCACAGTCGGGATCCAACGCACCGCAGCCGCAGTGGCACAACCGGCCGTCGCCATAGAAGCGATCGGCGCAGGTCCATGCGTAAGGGACTCCGGTGCAGATGGTGTTGTCGTCGGGGTCGATGGGTCCGGGACATGCGTCCATCGAACAGCCATGGGTGCAGCTGTCGCATTCGTCACGCGACTCGGAGGCGCAATCGCGATCGAGCACACCACAGCCGCAGTCGCAGATGCCGTTGCCGTAGGTGTAGCCGGGGCAGAGATAGCCTTCGGGCATGAAGCAGCTGGTGTTATCGTCCGGATCGATCGCCCCCGGGCAAATCCCGGCCGAGCACGACCCGGTCGAATTGCAGGCGTCGCATTCGCTGGGGTCGTCGCTGGCGCAATCCGCATCCACTACGCCGCAGCCACAATTGCACGTGCTCTGATCGAAGTACGCCTCCGGGGTGCAAGTCCAACCGTCCGGCGGCGGCGTGCACTGACTGATGTCGTCCGGATCGATCTTGCCGGGACATGGCCCGCGATTGCAGCCACCGAACACGTTGCAGGTATCACAAGCTTCGACGTCATCGCTCGTGCAGTCGGGGTCGGGTGCGCCACAGCCGCAGTCGCAATAGCCGTTGCCGTAGGCCAACCCCAAGCAGCGCCAGTCGCCCGGGACCTCGACGCCGCCCGTGGTGCTGCTGATGCCGGTGGTGAAGCTTCCGGTCACGCTGCCGATGGTGCCGCTGACGGCGCTGCCCGTGGTCGTGACGCTCGAGGCCGTCGTGATGCCGGTCCCCGTAGCGTTCGCCGAAACGCTCACGCCACCAGCACCGGGATCGCCTGCCGCGCCCGTGGTCTGCGTCGTACCGCCGTCGCCAGTTTCGCCAGCAGCCCCGCCCGCACGCCCCACGTCGTCCTTGCCCGCTTGGCTCTTCCCCGAGCAGGCAGCGAACATGGCTGCCAGACACAAACCTCCAACCCAAACGCGCCACGAGACCATACGCCGAGAACCTCCAGGACCCACAAGGCTCGCCAGGGCCGAGGGCTCCTGGCATTTCGGAAGGTACTCCATTCGCCAGCGTTGCTCGATGGCGTTTCCGCGGCAAAACTGCGGTTTCCGTCGCCCGAGTGTCCCTGGAGTATTTCAGCCGCACCACTTTCGGAGCCGCCCGCTACCAGCGATGAGAACCCGCGGGCGCGAGGTTGATCGCCGCTCCCCCCGAGCGCGTATTTCGGATTCTTCCTGGCTCGCCTCGATTTCGATCCCAGATCAGGTCGCTGGCTTCTGCGAGCTTGGCCAGAGGCGCTCCACCAAGTCGCTGCCGAGATATGCGGCCACGGCGGCGACGACGAAGCAACCCGCCTCCGTCAAGAGTGCGGTGCTGGGCAGCGCGACCACCGTCGCAACACCGATCAACGAAGCCACACTCAGCAGCAGGCCGCTGAGCACGTTGACCACGAGCTCTCGATGGAAGCCCCGGCGCCGTTTCGCCCGCAACTCGCGAATACCGGCGCCTAGACCCACACCCAGCACGATCGCGACGAACAGGCTCCAGGGGACGCCGAAGCGAACCACGGCTTTCTCGGGAGCAACCCCGGTGGCCTGCACCACGACGGTCGATTCGCCGAGAAACGCGGAGCGGAACTCCACGCTCGCGCTCCTCGCCTGCTCTTTGCCGAAGTGCAATTTCTCGGCCTCGAGGCTCCCGCGGCCGGTGAGGCGTAGCGTGACATCCAGCGCCTTGGGCGCGAACCACTCGCGACCGTCCTCGGCCAAGCGCACCGCGCTGAGTTGGGTGGTCCCCACACCAAACCCGGCGATGCTGTCGTTGCCGAGTTCCAACCGCAATGCCCCGAGGCTCGGTTCGGCCACCACCTGGTAGGCTCGCTCGCCCAGATCGGTGAGCGCGGTGACAGTGCCTGTGGCTTCGTGGTGGGGCAGCGAGATCAACGTCGTCTTGAACCCCGCCACGCCGCCGTGACTGAGCTCGAGCTTGGCGGCTGCCACCTTCGCACCTACGGTCATGAGCTGCACCACGATCGGCTTCGAGAGCTCCGCGCTCATACCGCGGCTGGCGCCGGCACCTTGCAAGCCGACGATGAGCTCGGTGGTGTACGCCGCGTGTTCGCCGTCCCAGCGCAGCGGAGTGTTCAGCGCGCGCACGACGAGTACCCACTGGCGAAGCGCGTCCAACGCGTCACCGCTAGCTTGGGGCCCAGGCTCGATCAACAACGCCTCGAAGGACTGTTCCTTCGCCGGTAACGGCTTCGGCGGTCCCTTCACCTCCGCGGCGCCGCTCGGAAACACCACGCTGGGCTCTGCCGCGCTGACCACGATCTGCGAGTGACCGCCGCTGGCCTTCACGCGCTGCTCGTCGGGCGCCGCCTTCTCGTCGCGGCTCTTGACGGTGACCTGTTTGACGCTCCGATCTTGGAGCTTCAGATCGAGCTGCAACCGGTCGCCTGTCATCGGGGCTGCTTGAGTCACCTCCACCATGGCGACGGCTCGCGCGCTCAGCGCCAACAGCACCGCGCCCATCCCAAAGCCCCACGTCCAGCGTTCGAGCATGCTGATCCGGCATTAAACCACGCCAGCTCGCGCCCTGACCACCGAGGCGTTGGCATGTCCAGGCGAAACACGGTCGAACGGTCGACCGCAACCCGCCGCGCCTCACGGTACGCAGCGAAGCTGGTAGGAGGTGCCGCTGGCGAGCCACGCCTGCTGCAGCCGCTCACAAGCCGCGGCGCTCGAGGCATCGCTCGGAGTCAACGCCGACGGTACGACGCCGTCGGGCGCCACCACGCCGCCGAGCAGAAACTGTGGTGTCGACAGCAGCGCTCCGCACAGCACCCGCAGCTTGCTCTCCACGTCCGTCGGCACCGGGCCTTCGAGAGCAGCACCGATCAGAGCTTCGATTCCCGCACGTTCGGGCTCCGACACCTCGCTGGAGCCGAGCAAGCGATCCTGCAGCGCCACGACTGCGTCGCGGAGCGTGGCCCCAGCCGTGGCGAGCGCGCTCTTGGCCAGCTGACTCACGAAGTCATCAGGACTGAGCGGCGCGCAAGCGCCGTAGGTGGCTTCCCAGGCGAGCCTGCCCTGGAAGTCGAGGCCCCGCTGCCCTGGTTCGCTGTCCCTGAGCGCGAAGCCAAGCGCCAGTTGCAGCGATTCTTCGCTGCTGCCCGCCTCTGGGTACTCTGGGTACGCAGACCAGTCCAACGACTCGTGCAGCGATCGCCGCAGCAAGCGCGGCGACAGCGGGAAGACGGCGTCCCCGAGGCTGTTCCCACGCCGCGTCGAGAGCTCTTCGGTGTCACTCCACGCGTCGAACACGCGAGGCAACGGGTACGCGGCCTCGCAACCGGCACTCGGAGGCAACTGGTTGAACACCGGCAAACTCACGATGTCCAGCAACAGGCCCTTCAACGAAAAACGTGACTGCACGAAGGCATTGGTGAGACTCAGTAGCACGTCGCGTTGCGTGGAGGTACGGGGGAAGTGATGCGCGAGCGTCAGCGGGGTCCCCAGCGTTTCTTGCCACACTCGCTCCACGATATTGAGCCCCACGAGGTAGGCGAAAGCCACGTCCGGATCCGCGAAGTCCCAGGGCGCAGCCCCCTCGGCGTCGGGCGCGAGGGCCAGCAAGCCGACGCCACGCTGTAGCGAGCGCTCCACGTCCCACACGCTGGCGCGCAGGCCGCGCACGCTGCCAAAGTAGCTGTCGACGCCCAGTGGATCGTCCACGCTCGGCTTTTCGAAGCTGCCGCAACGGCTACCATCCCAGCCATAAGGCGCCCGGCCTGTGCTGCTCACCACGCCGAGCACGCGAAACATGGACCGAGACCGCGTCAGGTCGCTGCCGTCGTCAGCCGCTTCTGGGACATGCCGGCCCGCGGCAGCGCCGAACAACGCGCGCTCGAAGGACCCGGGCACCGGCCAGAACCGGTTCAGCGCTGGATCGAGATCGCTGGTCACGGAATAATCGCTGTTGTGGCAGGGCAGGCACTCGAGGTTGCGATTGGTGTACGCTACCTCGAACGCCGCACCGAAGTCGTTACGCCGAGCAAGTTCGACTTCGTGCTCGCTGGCGTTGCCCGTCAACAGCTTGCTCATCATAGCGAACAAGTGCGCACGGTAGAGCACCGACAGATCGTCCAGCTCGAGCGCGGAGCGCACGAGCTCGTTCATGCTGAAGCCGGGGCTGGGCGAGGCGCTGTCATCCGCGCTGTGGTCACGCACGAATGCGGCCAGCTCGCCGTCGTCGAAGCGCTCCGCAACAGGCTCGCCGTAACAGGCAGCGAGCGACTTGGGGCCGCTGCGTGCCACCTTCAGCGTGTCCATGAAGAACTCCGCCCAGCGCCGTCGAAATGCCGGCTCCTCCATCAGCGCACGCACCACCACGCGCCGCGAATAGCGGGGCTGATCGAGGCTCTCGGACTGCGCTCGCACCGAGACGAGCGCGGCTTCGGTGGCCGCGACCTCGCCGTGCCCCAGCGGGCGCCGCCCGACGATCGCCAAGAACGCGCGCCGCAGAAACGCCTGGTCACCGGCATCACAGCCGGCGCCGATCTCGGCCACCGCCGGCTCTGGGTGCTCCGTGACAGTGGGCAGCGTATGCTTTCCGGCCACGCGTGCCTCGCACGCGCTGAGCACCAGCACGACCAAGCCGCGGACGAAGCGCCCAGCGCGCTCGTTCCAAAAAAGGCGCGACGTCACGAAATCCCGAGTTGCTCGCGCAGCACCTTGCAGGCGGCCTCGACTTCGCTCACCGCCCCGGGGACGTCCGCCACGTTGAACGCTTCGGGCCCAAAGGGCCAAATGCCCAGCGCCAGCAACGCAGCGATCCGCGATTCGGCGGGGGTGGCTGCGACCGTCGCCCGCGCGCTGGCGTCGCAAGCACCGCTGACGGCGGGGGCACGGATCGGCCCGCCCAAGAACGCTTGCGCATAGCCGTACGGCCAATGGTTGCGGCCGCTGACACCTTCCGGGTGAGGCGTGCGCCCGAACTCCGTCGTCAGCACGATCAGCGTGGAATCGAGGTCGATCTTGTCCGGAGCCAGCTCGCCCGGCGCGCGAATCCAACGCACCAGCTCCGTCAGCGTGTGCGTCAGGTTTTTGGCCTGGATCCGGATGTTGTCACTGTGACTGTCGTAGGCACCGCCGCCGTTCGAGGTCGGTACGAATCCCGTGTCGACGACGCACACGTACTTGGCCGGTAGCTTCGGTTGGGTCAGCAAGCGCGCCGCCAACCGAAGCTGCATCCCTACGCTATCTACGGCGACGGCTTCGCCGCAGCTCGTGCCCGCCAGGGGTAGAAACGACGCTGCGTCGAACGACTCGCGCAGCGCGGCGACGCGGGTCATCGCGGCGGAAGCTGCGCGGTAGTCGCCGAAGCGGGGGGCGCGTACGAGCTCACTCGTCGCGGGCCAGCGGAGCTGCGCAGCGTAGGCGTCGGCGTACGCTGCGACGAGCGCGTCGACCTCGGCGGCGTGTGCTCCGACGGCCGGTCGCCCGAGGCGCTGGACGAACTCGTTCGCGCCATCGACCTGAACATCGAGTGGACGCGCCAGCGCCGGGTACGACCCGGTCGCTGTCAGCGCCCGCAGGTTGTCGATGAACACGCTGTTCATGCTCGAACTCGTCAGGACGTAGGCGAGCGTCGCGCCCGGGTCGCTCAGAACCCCCGAGAAATGCTGTGCGATGTGTGCGCCCAACCCTGCCACCCGGGGGCTGCCGAGCGGACGCCCGCTCAGAGCGAGCGGGATCGCTGCTTCGTGAGGCGCCAGATCGTGCCGCGTGACGCTGACGCGCAAGCGTTGGAGCAAGTCCGAACGCCGCCGAAGTGGAGCCACGAAAGGGCCCAGGTGCACGAGTTGCCCGAGCGCGTCCTCGGCGAAGGGCTCAAGCGCAGGTTCGGAGATGCCGCAGGCGTCGAGGGCGGCAGCGAGTTCGCTCGAGTTTGCGAACAGGTGCCAGTGAGTGTTGTCCGAAAGGCCGTGTTCCGGCACGCAGTAGAACGACTCGTACTGGCTCACGCCGCCGCACAGGAACAGCTCGAGCACACTCTTGGCCCGCAAAGACTCCGGGACGAGTGCCTCCGGCGGTGCTGCGCCCCATGCTCGCCGAGGCGACCGGGTCGCGGGCGCAAGAGCCTCCGCCGCGAGCGCTGCAGCGCCCGCCGTCAAACTGCGCAGTAAGGTACGCCGCCGCATGGGATCTCTTTCGAGCTGTGGCCGAGCCCTACCCAATCCGTCGGCAACTTCGACGCGGCGGTTCGATCTTCTACGGCGGCGGCGCGCAAGCCACCGAGGTCCAGCGACAGTCGCCACTCTCCGCTCTCAGGCAACCGAGGCCTTCCAGGGGTCCACCCATGCATTCCGCCCTCGGACCCGACGACGCGCCGCAGTCGTCCGGGGAGCATTCACGCGCCTGTTCTGGGCAGATCCCCCGCCACACGCAGCCCATCTCGACGGGATCGCAGGCCCAACCCGAACCCCACACACCCTCCAAGCACATCGGGGCTTGTGCCGGCGCCACGCCGCACGCGGTGGCCGTACAGATGGGCGTCGGACAGCTGAGAGCCCAGCTGCAAGTGTCCTCCGTATCGAAGCCGCACACGTAGCGCCCCATACTCATGTCGGAGCACAACGGTGGTTCCGAGGGCATCTCGCCGCAAGCGTCCGGCTCACACTCTAGCGCGCGATCGTCACCGATCGATACCAGGCCCGTGTTGCAGCCGCTCTGGAGCGCTGCGATCAGGACGGCCGGCAGCAACCCGCGGCGCCTCACCGTGAGCCCAAGCACCGCTGCACTCGCTCGGCGAGCGGCGAGCCCGCGTGCTGCGCCACGAAGCGTTCGGCCCGCGCGCGCGCCTGACCACGCCCCGCCGCGCAGCCCGCCAGAGCGCGCGCAGCGGCCCGTTCCGCAGCGAGGCTGCCGCCGCGAAAGCGCCGGTCCTGATCGTCGAGCAACGCCAGCGCGGTCGTCGCGTCACCATCGCGGAGCGCGCGCTGCACGCGCGCCAGGCTGCGCGCTTCGTCGGCCAGGCCGGGCTTGGCACTGGCGGCGCTCGGAAGCAGCGCCGGTGCCGGGCTCGAAGCGGCGGCGGGCACGGGTTCGGGAGCGATCGGGGCAGGCGGCGGCGCCTCGAGTGCGGCTCTGGGCGGCGCAGGCCGAGCTGGTGTTGGCGCAATCGCGGACGCTGGGGGCGCGAGCGCCGGCAAGCGCTCAGGCGCTCCGCCCAACGACTGCACCAGCAACACCGCCGCCGCGGTCACCGAAGCACCCCCTGCCACCCAGGCGCCGATGCCGGCAAGTCCCAGCTTCAGCGCGCCCGCTCCGGTAGCCGTCGCAGCTCCCGACGCCCCGAGCGCCGGCGCCCCACTGGCAGCGGCTGCCTTACCGGCGCCCGCGGCAGCAGCCGCTGCCACTCCCGCCGCGGCCAAGCGCGCCGCTAGCCGTTGGCGTACGAAGGCGCGATCGGTGGCGTTCGGCTCCTCGTGCGCACGGGCCCGGCGACACAGGTGTTCGAGACTGTCACGCTCGCGGGTCACGGCCAGCTCCGTTCGGCTTCACGGCGCCGCTCGAGCGCCGTCTTGAGTTCCAGCCGCGCGGCGCGCAGGCGAGAATACACCGTGTTGAGTTTGAGCTCGAGCAGCTCGGCCACCTCCGGCGCCGTCAAGCCTTCCAGATCGGACAGCACGAAGACCTCCCGCTTGCCCTCGTCGAGCGCGTCGAGCAGCTCCATCAACAACCGCACGTCCTCGTTCTGCCCGGCACTATCTTCGGGTCCGAGTCGGGTCGTGTCGGCCACTCCGTCAGGGTCCTCGCTGTGCTCGAGCTCTTTGCGCAGCCGCGTGCGCCGATACTGCGAGGCGACCCTCACCACGATCGAGTAGAGCCAGGCGCGCAGTGACCCGCGCCCCTCGAAGTCGCCGAGCCGCCGGTGCACGACGAGGAACACGTCCTGAGTCGCGTCGCGGAGCTGAGAGTCGCGCACGCCGAGGCGTCGCAAGTTGCGCCAGGTAAACGCGAACTGTGCTTCGTAGACCGCATCGAACGATTGCTCCTCGGCGCCGCCCTCTCGCGGCACGGCGGCTCGGGATGGTTCGACCATGACGGGGAGCGGCCAGACGTGCGGGGAGGTCACGAGAAAACTTCTGAAAGACAGTCAGCCTGACTGAGCTGTGGCCGGTCTGCACCGGATCCGTCGAGCTACTGCCACCCCATCCCGAGTTCCACTCTTGCTGAAACTGGACTCGGTTGATGCACGACCCCGACCCCGTCGATAGCGAACTCGGGCTTCCGCAAAGCAATGAATATTCCGGCAGAAACCTGCAAGGACAGGGCGCTAGCGAGTGCGGGGGCGAAGAGTGCCTCTACTCCAGGTGCCGCCCACAAGGCGTGGCCCGTACGCTGCTCCCGCGAGCCGAAGCCGGTGCCCGAAAGACGCCCGGCCTCCAGCCCGGCGCAGACGAACGCAGGACGAGCCAGCAGCTGGCAGCCCATCAGCTGGACCCGAACCAAGAGAACTCACCGCCCTGGGTACCTCCCTCCAACATGGCATCGCGCGGCAACAGTCCAAGCGCCGAGAGCTCGACCCGCTGCGAGCTTCCGGCGGCATGCACCGCCACCACTCCCCCCACGCTGGGCGCCGGCAACATCCCCCACTCCCCCAAGCTACGGAGGGAAGCCCCCCACGGGGCGAACTCCGCGCGTGGAGCGGACACCGCGGGCGCCTCGGGTTGGGACACGCGCTCCGGTGCGGGAGGCGCGGGCGCAACTGCGCCGGACGTCGTGCGAACCGTCGGGGGCTCTGGGGCGACGTGCGCGGGCTCGGGCTCGGGCTCGGGCTCGGATGCGGACTCCGGATCCATGATCATCGCGAGGATCACGATGGCCGCGTCCGCGACGGCCTCGCAGCTGTCGCCGTCGAGCCTGCGCGTGCTCGCGCCGAGCCGTAGCGCCGCGGACCAGCGGTTTTCGCCGAGCTTCGTGAGCTTCACCGACGCCGCCCACCCCGAGGACTCGGCGGGTTCCGCGCTTCGAGTGGCGCCAGCGAGCTGCCGCACGCGAGCCTCGGCTGCTGCGGCCTGCGGGCACTCCGCGGGTGCACTCCAGGTCAGCGTCAGCGGCTCGGCCAGCGCCGCAGGGCAAACGAGCGCGACTCCGACACCGCTCCGACACCTCGCCAACGCACGCGCCAGTGTGTACACCGCCCACGGCAGTGATGCCCATGCAAAAGCGCCGGGCTTCGAGACGTCGTTTTGTTCGGAATGGACACCGTTCCGAAGCAATCTCGGTCTACCCTGCGGGCGCGGCTAGAGGACGTACATGCAAGACTCCGTGATTCTGGTGATCAACTGCGGGAGCTCGTCGCTCAAGTTTGCGGCGATCGAGCCCCGCGCGGGCAGCGTGCGCTGTCAGGGCATCGCGGAACGGCTGAACACCGCCGAAGCGCACCTCGCGATCCAGGGGGCGCCCGACGAGCGGCTCGATCAGCGCGCCGGGCCAGCCGAAGTGCTCGAGCGGATCCGCCCGTTGCTGAGGGACCTGGCGATCACCGCCGTGGGGCACCGCGTGGTTCACGGGGGAGAGCGTTTTTCGGACAGCGTGCCGGTGACCGAGCAGACACTCGCCGAGATCGAAGCGTGCATTCCGCTGGCTCCGTTGCACAATCCGGCAAACGTCGCGGGCCTGCGCTCGGCGCTGACGCACTTCGCCGAGCTGCCCCACGTGGCCGTCTTCGACACCGCGTTTCACCAGACGCTGCCGGCCAAAGCCTATGTGTACGCCATCCCCTACGAGCTCTACGAAAGGCACCGGGTGCGGCGCTACGGCTTTCATGGCTCGAGCCACCGCTACGTGGCGTCCGAAGCGGCGCGGCTCTTGGGCAAACCGCTGGGCGAGCTCCAGCTGGTCACCGCGCACCTCGGCAATGGTTGTAGCACCGCTGCGATCCGCGGGGGGCGCAGCGTGGACACCAGCATGGGCTTCACACCGCTCGAAGGTCTGGTCATGGGCACCCGCTCGGGCGACGTCGATCCCAATCTTCACGAGTTCCTCGCCGAGCAAACCGGGCAGAACCTCACGCAGGTGACGCGCATGTTCAACCGAGACAGCGGCCTCCTCGGTCTGTCGGGCTTGAGCAACGATATGCGCACACTGCTCGCGGCCGCTTCCGAGAACCCGCGCGCGCGGCTCGCGGTCGAAGTGTTCTGCTATCGCTTGGCCAAATCGATCCTCGCCCTCTGTGCCGGCCTCGACCGCCTCGACGCCTTGATCTTCACCGGCGGGATCGGAGAACACGCCGCTCCGATCCGCGAACGCACGCTCGCAGAACTCGCGTTTCTGGGCGCCCGACTGGATCCGGAGCTCAATCGAGCTCACGGCGCCGAGTCCGCGGGGCGCATCACTCACCAGAGCTCCAGGGTGCTCAGCCTGGTCGTCCCCACCAACGAGGAACTGGTGATCGCACGCGAGGCCGCGCGCCTCACCGAGGCAGCCCGCTAGTACCCACGCACCCCGCGACAAAGAACGAAACCATGGCTCGAGCATTCTATCTAGTACCCAGTGGTGAGGGCGTCGGCTTGACGAGCGTCGCGCTCGGCCTCGTGCGCGCCCTCGACAACCGCGGCATCCGCGTCGCGTTCTTCAAGCCCATCGGGCAGCACGGCGAAAACGACTTGGGGCCGGAGCGCTCGACGTACTTCGTGCGCCACACGAGCTCGCTCACGCCGGCCGCTCCCATCCCACTGGCGGAGGCCGACCGCCTGCGCGCTCAGGGACGTTCGGACGAGCTGTTCGAAAGGGTCCTGGAGAACTACGCGGCCTCCACGCCCGCGGCAGACGTGGTGATCGTGGAAGGCCTGGTCGACACCCAGGAAAGCTCCGGCGAAACCGAGCTCAACCGCGATCTGGTACGGACCCTGGGCGCGGAAGTGCTGTTGGTGGCGGCCCAGCGCGCTTCGACGCTCGAGGAAGTCGAAGCACGACTCGCCATGACGGCGAGCCGCTTCGGGGGGTTCGGGCCGGGCCGGGTGGTGGGTTCCATCCTCAACCGCGTGCAGACGCCGCCCGACGAGCGGTTCTCGCAGCCGTCCATCAGCGCCGACTTGCGGCACGAGCTGGCTCGCAAAGCGGAGCTCAACGTGATCGGGACGATCCCCGACAATCCGGAGCTGATGGCCTGTCGTACCATCGACATCGCGCGGCACCTCGGCGCGGAGGTGCTGGTCGAGGGAGACATCCTGCAGCGAAGGGTGAAGCACATCACGCTCGTGGCGCGCACCGTCGCCAACGCCGCAGAAGCCATGCGGGCGGGCACGATCATCGTCACGCCGGGGGATCGGGCCGACGTGGTGCTGCTCGCAGCCATGGCAGCCGCCAACGGCATCCCGGTCTCCGGCCTCGTCTTGACCGGCCCTTATGAGGTCCCGGCGAACATCCTGGAGCTCTGCCGCCCCGGGCTCGACACCGGGCTCACCATCCTGAGGGCAGGCGAAAACAGCTGGAGCACCGCGACCTTGCTGGCGCAGATGAGCGCTGAAATCCCCATCGATGATCTCGATCGCGCCCAGCGCGTGATCGAGTTCGTCGCCGAGCACGTCGGCGCCGACTGGCTCGCCAAGTATTCGGAGGTACCGCGCGAGGTGCGGCTGTCACCCGCCGCGTTTTGCCATCAATTGGCAGACAAGGCGCGCAAGGCTGCCAAACGCATCGTGCTCCCCGAAGGAGACGAGCCTCGTACCGTAAAAGCGGCAGCGATCTGTGCTGAACGCGGCATCGCACAATGTATCCTGCTGGCAGATCCTGAGGCGGTGCGCCGGGTGGCGAGCGCGCAGGAAATCGTGTTGCCCGAGAGCCTGCGCATCGTCGATCCCAAGTCGATGCGCGCCAACTACGTGGGACCACTGGTGGAACGCCGCAAGCACAAAGGCATGACTCCGGCGCTGGCCGAAGAGACCCTCGAAGACAATGTCTGGCTCGGCACCATGATGCTCGAGCTGGGTGAGGTCGACGGGCTGGTGTCGGGCGCAGTGCACTCCACCGCCAACACCATCCGTCCCGCGCTCCAGATCATCAAGACGCGCCCCGGCGCCAAGATCGTGTCGTCGATCTTCTTCATGTGTTTGCCGGAGCAAGTGGTCGTGTACGGCGACTGCGCCGTCGTCCCAGATCCCGACGCCCCCACGCTGGCGGACATCGCCATCCAGAGCGCCGATTCCGCGGCCGCGTTCGGTTTGCGCCCGAAGGTGGCCATGATCAGCTATTCGACCGGCGAATCGGGGACCGGCTCGGACGTCGACAAGGTGCGCGAGGCGACCAAAATCGCCCAGAAATCGCGCCCGGACCTGTGTCTCGATGGCCCGCTACAGTACGACGCCGCCGCCATTCCCGAAGTGGCGCGCTCGAAGGCACCGAAGAGCCCGGTAGCAGGGCAGGCCAACGTCTTCGTGTTCCCCGATCTGAACACCGGCAACACCACCTACAAAGCGGTTCAGCGCAGCGCGCACGTCACCAGCATCGGGCCGATGCTGCAAGGCATGCGGCGCCCGGTCAACGACCTGTCGCGCGGAGCGCTGGTCGAAGACATCGTCTACACCATCGCCCTCACCGCGATTCAGGCGGTCCAGAGCTAGCCGCGGACGCGCGTCAATCTGGCAAGCGCAGATCGAGCAGCGCGTCGATGGCGCGGCGCTCGAGGGAAGCGGGGATTGCAGGCAGCACTGGGGCCGCAGCGTCGTGGATCGCGGCGGGGTGGATCACGCCCAGCTGAGTCGTCGGGGCAGAAGTAGCAAAGGCGGGCCCGACAGACACCAGGAGCCGGCATGGACGAAGCCACTACTTTCTGCCACAATGCGGGGCTTCGACGCGGGCCTGGTCCGCCCGAAATGCCGAGCAACAATGCTAATTTGTCCCGAATGTGGTGGTTCCGAGCGCGGGCGGTCGACCTGCTCGCGCGACGGTCACCAGCTCGTCGATTCCGGGCACGACGATTTGCTCGGACGTAGCGTGGGCAACTACCGGGTCGCGCGCTTGCTCGGAAGGGGCGGCATGGGCGCGGTCTACCTGGGCGTGCACCCGGGCATCGCGAGCCGCGTTGCGATCAAGGTGATCACACCCGAGGGGGCTCGCGACGGCTCCGACGTGCAGCGGTTCTTTGCCGAAGCGCGCAGCGTGAACCTGATCCAGCACGAAAACATCGTCAACGTGCTGAGCCTCGCGCATCTCCCCGATGGTCGCCCGTACATCGTGATGGAATACATCGACGGGGCTCCGCTCTCTGCCTGGATGAGGGGCGGGCTCGGAGCGCGTCGCGTGCTCACGACGGGGATCGAGATCTTGGAGGCCCTGGCTGCTGCCCACGCCAAAGGCATCGTGCACCGCGACCTGAAACCGGACAACGTCATGATCACGCCGGAGGGTCGCGTGAAACTGCTGGATTTCGGCATCGCCAAGCTGCGCGTCGAGGGCGAGCCGACCCAGCACATGACGAGCACCGGGGCGGTGCTCGGGACGCCCACTTACATGTCTCCCGAGCAGGCGCTCGCGCGACCCGCCGACGCCCGCTCGGATCTGTACTCCTTTGGCATCGTGCTGTATCAGGGGCTGGCGGGGCAGGTGCCCTTCAAGGGCGACAGCCTTTTCGAAGTGCTGCGGCAGCACGTGTCGGTGCCGCCACCGCCCCTGGACGCGGTGCGCCCTGACCTACCCGAGGCGCTGGCTCGCGTGGTGGAGCGCACGCTCGCGAAAGATCCCAACGCGCGACCGCAGAGCGCTCGCGAGCTGTGCAACCAGCTGCTCGCGCTCTTGCCCCAGGTGCCCGACACGCTACCCCCGAGCCTCGCCCAGGGGGGGACCGCTCCGCTGCCGACGGTGGACCAGCCTGCCTTGCCGGCGTCGCCCTCGCGGGCGTCGCGAACCTCCACGGAGTGGCTGTTGCCCGCAGCCGCTCCGCTCGCTCGAAGCTCGCAGCACCCAGTCTCCGCGGCCTCGCTGTCCCTGCCGGCACCCGCCACGCCCCGTTATCTGCCGCTGCGCCCCGGCGCACTGATCGAAGCGCCACACACCAGCGCGATTCCGAGCGCCGCGCGCTTGCCCTGGTTCCTGGTGGGGGCCTCGGGCATCTTGCTGCTGATCTTCGCGGGCCTGACGCTAGCCGCGGTCGCATTCTTCGCGCTGCGCAAGTCGTCGACGGCCGAAGCACCACCCACGAGTACGCCCGCGCCCGAGGCGCCGCCCCTCACGACGACGACGCCCACCGGCGCTGCTCCCACGACGCCGATCGACGCGCCTCAGCTCCGGCCACCGGATAGCCCACCGGATGCAGTGACACCCGTGCCGCGCGAGGGCGCGGCGCGCAGCGGCACGCAGTCCGCGCCCGCCCCGACGCCGGCGCCGCCTGCACCCGCGAACCAGCCAGCAAGCTCAGCGGGCGCAACCGCGGCCGAACCCGTGGCGCTCAGCCCGATAGAGCGCCTGCGCGCGGCGCGTCTCGCTCCGGGCGACGTCAAGATCGAATCACGCCCCGATGGCGCCAACATCACCTTCGACGGCCGTTCCGTGGGCAAAGCTCCCATCGATCTCGGAAAGGTAGAACAAGGCAAGTACGTGGTGGTGGCCGCGCTCAGCGGCCATCGCACGCGCACCTTCAACCTCGACGTCAGAGCCGGCTCGACCACGCTCGTCTGTGTCCTCAGTCCTGAACGCTAGCGGCGCCCCACGAAACGACGAAGCTTGCCGGGTGGGGCGGGCTGCGCATCCACGAGCGCGCCGAGCTGGCCGGAGCGTTCGAAGAAATCGGCGCAGTCCGCCGCGGGGAAACGAGCCCCGTCGATCGCGCAGCGGTAGAGATCCCGCGCCTCGGGACCGAAAGCCTCGAGCGTCCCGTCGGAGAATGCCGCGAGCACGCTAGCGTTGCGCGCGATGAGCACCGCCCGCAGCGTGCCTCGATAGTCGAAGATAGCGTTGTGGAAGCTATAGGCACGAGCGCCGAAATCGCCGTCCGCCAACATACCGGCGAAGCCGATACCCCACGGCTCGTGCCCCGGCAGGGGTACCCCGTTCGGCTGCAAAAGCCGGAGCTCCGCCGCCCAGAGCTCGACCCCACCGTCGGGCAACTCGACCTCCTTGCCAGGCACCACGAGCGCGATCGTCGATCCATCGTAGGACAGCGCAAGGCGGATCGCTTCGGGCGCGGCGAAGCTTCGAGCAGGGGGTGGATCGAGCCACTGCAAGCTGCCAAGGTCGTAGATCGTGACTCGTCCCTGGTGATGCGTGGCCGCGACGAGACCGTCGCCCGATAACGCCAGCAGCGCTCCCGGCGCGAACGGCAATGCGGAAATCGAGGCACGGCTCGGCCGAATCAGGCTGGCGCACCCCGGCGCGGGACCGACTTGCGCGATCGCCACGTCGGCGGCCGCTGCGGTCACGATACGAAAAGGGTCCTGAACCCGAGGACACTCGCGCGTCAGATCGAAGTCCGCGAGTGGCTGACCGCTTCGAGTGTTCACGGCAAAGAGTCTGCCCGGCCACCCGAGCGCCCACACGCTACTGCCGTCGCGGCTGAATGCCACGTCCGCGAGGCGCTCCCCCGTGAGGCGATTGGGCGCGACACCCGCGGGCATGTCGAGCGGCACCTCGCTCCCCGCCACCAGGTCGACGATGCCGTCCGCGTCTGCGACCAGGCCACGGGCGGGGTGCATGCGCCATGGATAATCGAAGCGCCGCGGCGCAAAGCCGGAGACGAGCTCCGCCCCTGGCATGTGCATCACGCGCCCCCCGGGCAGCAGGCACGAGGCCCCGACGCAGGCAGAACCTGCCAAGAAGTAGACGGACGGCTCCGACTGCCACGCCTCCCGCTGTTCCACCAAAACATCCTCGAGCGCGGTGAGCTCGACGGGTACGCCAGCTACGGGGCGCGGCAGCGCCGGGATCGCGCGCACGCGCATGCCCGCCGTGAGCGCTGCCTGAACCGCGCGCGCCGACAAGCGCGCCGCATCCGACGCGCGCCCCGACCGGCGAAGCTCTGCGGCACGGGCCAGCGCAACGTCCACCGGCAACGGTTCGGGCCGACAGTCGAGGGGCCGGGGGCTGAGGTCGCGAGCTTCGGCGCACGCACCCAGTTCAGCGAGGACCTGCGCGATCAGCGCGGCCCGCTCTTGGCGCTCAACACAAACGCCGCCAAAGCCTTCGGGCCGGGTGCTGCGCACGTGCGGCCGTGCGAGTGACGCCGCCCGCGCGTGACGAAGCGCGCTATGGAGCCGGCCCTGCTGCACCAGCGCGTGCACCTCCGATCCTGGACAGGGGAGCCCCGCAGCCTGCGAGGCCGACGGGAATGCGGCGGGATTGGAGCAGGCGGCGCCAACCCACGGGGCGAGCGCGGCGAACCCGAAGTACCCGAGGCAGCCCAGACGCATTCGAGCAGCATGGCACGGGCGCGCCGCTCCTGTCGGACCGGAAGCGTGAAGATCGAGCTTCACGCTCGTCGCCCACCCGCCAGCAGCAGCTATTCGCAGGCGTTGTTCGACGTGGGGCCGAGATCTGCCCATTCGACGGCGCCATCTGGCAAGCCCCAACGCGTGTTGGTGAAGCTCTCGAGATCGATCAGCGCGTCCGCGTCGCCCTTGTTCTCCGTGCAGCAGCCATCGCAGTCCGAATCACCACAAGTATCGTAGACCGTGACGATCATGGTGCGATCGCCCGAACGCACGCAAATGTCGTGCAGCTCGTAGCCCGCGTCCGGGAACATGGCGGCGATATCGTGCTCCGCCACCCAAGCTTCTGACTGCTGATCGTCGCAATGCGCGAACCAGCCCGCCCACTCGCAGCCGTTGTACACGATGCACTCTTCGCTGCCCGGGTCGGGGTAGGAGGTGTAGTTGGTTTTTCTGCCGGACTTCCACTCGAGCCTCGCGTCATCACAAGCTGAGGTGTCTTGTCCTCCGCTCCCACCCGCAGAACTGCCGCCCGCAGAACTGCCGCCCGCAGACGATCCACCACCGCTCGTAGCCGACGTGTCCCCGCTCGTTCCGCCGCTGCCCGCGCCGCCAGCCGACGTCGCCACGTTCGACGCTGTCCCGCCGGCGCTGGTCACCGACACGGCCGAAGCGTTGGAGCTAGCGCCACCCGTGTCGCCGGCCGTGCCGCCCGCGCCGGTGGTCGCCGTGGACTCGCTGCCGTCCCCGCCGACGCTGGCTCGAGTCGAGGTGGACGAGACGCCGCCCGTGGCGAGCGCAGCCTCGCCCGGCTGCCCTCGGTCATCGGCGCCCGTGTCACAGGCGCTGCTCATGAGCATGAGTGCCATCGAGAACAAGCTGCGCCGAGCGGACGACATGAGGAGAAATTGCCTGTGGTCTCCAGCATACCGATCCCATCGCGAGCGCGCTAGATGTCGCGACAGGCGCTCCTGGATCCGGTGGCCTGGGGTGCGCTACTGTCGCAGGAGCAGCCATGCGCCGAATCGATCCCAGCGTCGCGGACGCCATCTTCCGCCTCTTCTTCAGCAGCATCTTCATCCTGCTGGGTGGCGAGCACCTGGTGGACGACACGTTGATTCAGCACATCATGCCGATCTGGGTGCCTGCCAAGCGCTTGGTGTCGCTCTTGAGCGGTGTGATCCTGCTCACCGGCGGTCTCGGCATCGCCACCGGGATCCAACTGCGCGCCGCGGCCACGCTGCTCGGCGCTTTCCTCGTCGTCGTGACCGTGCTCGTGCACGTCCCCGGCATGCTGATGGTGCCGGAGCAGATCCCCTCCGATGCGCACTGGCTGTGGGACGTGTTCCAGCGCAGCAACTTCATCAAGAACGTCTGCTTACTGGGCGTCTGCGTGCATCTGCTGACCCACGAACCGGGGCGCTTCACGCTGCCGCGTACGTGGAGCCGCCTGCGAGCCGCGCGTCGCAGCTAGCGGCATCGGCACCTGCACGCGCGGCGGCTACTTCGGCAATTGCCCGATGAGCTGGCTGACGGCGTAGTCGAGGCGTTGCTTGCGCTCGTCGTCGGTGTACTTGCTGCTGACCTTGGCGGTGGCACCCCCCAACCAGATGGTCTTGGTCGTCTCGGCGTCGATCAACTCGATCAGGAGGGCACCCTTGCCGACACCCTGCAGATTTTCGACGTTCCCACCTCTTTCGTCATCGATCTTCTTGACTTGGTTCACGTCGGCGACCAGCAGGAACGCGACGAACACGTCCGGATCCGACGACGACTCACTGAAACCCTTCTTGCGCAGCTCGCGATCGATCACGAACTTGGCCTCCTGCGCCATGTCGAAGTTGGGCTGAGCCCAGAGATTGGTGTCGTCGACCAACGCGCCGAGACCGCCGAACCACGCGTACGATTTCATCCCGCTGAAGTTGACTTTTTCGTCAGCGGCGCTCTCTGCCTTGATATCCGACGTCAGCGAACCCCCACACGCGCTGACGAAAAGTGCCAAAAGCACTACTGCAATGCGGCCATACCCCATGGATCGACTCCTGATGAAACTCGGCGATACACACTCGCCGAGGTCGAGCGCCTTGATACCACATCGACCTCGGACCTGAACAGGGACCGAGATCGCGCCCGACGAAGGATGTTCACGCCGGTCGCCCCGGCTCGCCCGCTAGGGCGTCGCACTCGACGCTGGTGGATCTGGCGGCGGTTGAGGGCCGGCACCCGGACGGCTGCGCGCCACGTCCACGGCGACCATGGGCTCCAGCGTTCCCTGGTAGCCGGCGATCGCGAGCAGCTCCGCGAACTCCGGTCGCTTCGGGAGTGCTTCCAGTTTCGGCCGATCGGTGCCCACGAAATGCAAGAACGCGATGGCGTCGTCCACCGCGCTCTGATGCAGCCCTTCTGCGATCACCGATTGCTCGGCGAATACCGCGTGACGCCCCTCGAAACCGCGCTTGAACGCTGCAAAATCGTTCACGGGAAGCTTGAGCAGCAGGCTGAAGGTCTGACCGGAAGGGGGCGTGACCGGTACGGTGAGGAGCTCGTTGTAAGCTAGCCATACGATGGAAGCGCCGGGCGCTCCCGGCCGGTTCAAGTAGCTGTCCAGCTTCTCCGACTTGAGCGCGCTGTTCACTTGCTCGACGTCGTCCCCCACGAAGTGCACCAGCACGCGGCCATCATCCAGCTTGCTGAGTAGTTGCCCGCGGATGCCGACGCTCGCTCGTTCCGCCGTGCCCTCTTCGAAGAACTTCATGAACGCGTCGAAGTCTTCCACGTGGTTCACGACGAACACGCTCGCGCCGAGCTGGTGGGTGTCGACCTTGGTTTCCGACGTGGGCGCAGGTTCGGAGCCGCCCGCCTCGAGCTGGAGCGGCGGCGGGCCATCCGGAGCACGGGGCCCGGGCTCTGGAGTGCACGCCGCGAGCAGCGCGCACAGGCCCAATGACAAGAAGCTCGCGGAGGAACGCCGACGGTCGCCTCCAGCACCACGATAGGTCCACATGCGGCCGGAGGATGCCACAGCTCGAGGCTCCCTTCGAACCAGGTCCAGCGGGCGGCCGCCTGTTAATCTTCAGCGGGCCGTCCGGCCACCAGTGCTGGGTCAAGTGCCGAGGAATGCGAGTCGCTTCAGCACCCACGACGCAACGATGGAACCCGAGCAGCAGCGTTCCGACCCTCATGATCGTGCCCGCACGGTCCTCGGGCCGTATCCCGAGCAGCGCAAACAGCACGTGCCCCCGGCGAGGCCGGAGATCGGCGAGAGATTGAACGCCGCCATCAACGCCATCACCACAACCGAGGGTCTCCAGAGCGGCGGCGTCCAAGTGCTGCGCGAGCGCGCCCAGGAACGCGTGAGCGCGCTCGGTGTCGATGGCAGCATCGAGAGCCGCGGCCACGGCAACAACTCGAGCTCGAGTGCTCGCGCTGCAAGCTGACGCAGGGCAGGTTGACGATGCCCACGGCCACACGAAAACGAGGCGCTGAACCATCCTGCTACACCGAGCCAAGAACTACAGCGCCGCCAACGCCTCCGAGGCAGCGCTGCGATCCGCCCGACGGTGTCCCGGTGTGACTCCAGGCGGCACCTGGAGTAAGGTGCTTCGGCGCGAACCCGCTTGCTCGCGTGGATTGCTTCCATGGCTCCCGATCAGCCACCCAGCAGACGAAGGAAACTCTCGCCGATGCTCCTCGTGCTCCTGTCGTTCGCCGCGCTTGCCACCGCCTTTGCTTTCCACAAGGGCGTCGCCCGCCAGGGTTTCTCCGAAAGCGGGAAGCTGATGCTGCAGATGGGCCCGGTGCTCCTGGTTGCGTTCGTGCTGGCAGGCATGTTCAGCGTGCTGATCTCGCCCGACGCCATGGGCAATTGGCTGGGACGAGAGGCGGGCTTCCGAGGACTCTTGGTCGGCACGCTGGCGGGGGCGCTGACCCCTGCAGGCCCGTTCGTTGCCTTTCCGCTCTTGGCAGTGCTGCTGAAGGGCGGAGCGAGCGTGGGCGCCGTCGCCGCTTATCTCACCGCCTGGGCGCTGCTCGGCGTTCATCGCGTCGCAGCGCTCGAAATCCCCATCCTCGGCTGGCGATTCGCGTTGGTCCGCTACCTGGTGAGCCTGGCCGCGCCCGTGGTCATCGGCTTTTTGGCTCAATTGGTCTCGACGAAGCTGCCCTGAAGCGCGGGTACACTCCGCGCCCGCTCAGGATCAGACGCAACAGGCGCCGCGGTCGCTTGCGCCGGAACGCATCGCGCTCGTTCACCTGCGGAAAGGCTCCTCGGGCATGGTGCTTCATGCCCGACGCCTCCGCCTGTGCCAGCGCTATTTCGAAGCCCAGAGCGGAGCAACCGCGGCTATGGCCGTTGGACTACATGTGGCCAGTCAGCACCAGCACCGTCACGAGTGTCGCAGCGGACAGCCGCCACCATCCGAAGACCCCGAGCCCGCGTTCCGCCAGCCACGCGACCATCCACTTCACCGCTAACACTGCCGAGAGCCACGCCATCACGAAGCCAGCAGCAATTTCGACGGGCCCATAGACCTCGAGCATGGCCGAACCGCTGTCGAGTGTCTTGTAAGCCGTGGCGGCGCCCAGCGTGAGCAAGCCGAGCAAGAACGAGAACTCGACGGCCGCTACCATCGACAAGCCTGCGCCGAGTCCGCCCAAGATCGTCGCCAGGCTGCGGCTGACACCCGGCCACAGCGCCGCGCACTGCGCCAGGCCGATGATGAGCGCCATGCGGAGCTCCATGTCGTCGAGCGTCTTGCCCGCGCGCCCACGGAAGCGCCCCTGGATCACCAAGAGCAGCACACCGCCGATCGCCCAGGCGGCTGCGATCGGCCAAGGACCGAACAGATAGCGCTCGATGGTTTCGTCGGTCGTGAACCCGAGAACGGCAGCAGGCAGGAACGCGACGATGAGCGCGAGGAGCAATCGAGTTCCGCCCGCGTCGCGCCCCAGCGCGCCCAGCGTGATCTGCCGCACCCTGCTCCGGTAGAGCCCGAGCACCGCCGCGATCGCCCCCGCCTGGATCACGATGGCATAGGTGTTCGCGGCCTCGCTGGCCTCGATGCCGAGCAAGCGCTGGGTCACGAGCAAATGACCCGTGGAGCTGACAGGGAGGTATTCGGTCAAGCCTTCGACCAGACCCAGAATCAACGCTTGCCAAAATTCCATCGCTCACCGGAACTCATATCAGCCAACAGCAGCAAAGCCAATGCTCTCGAAGCGCCAAAAAAAGAGTGCGTCGGGCCTTTACAGGGCGTGACCTCCCCAGACACTCTGAGCGTCGTCATGCGGAAACAGGCAGCGCTCCGGCTCCTCCTCGCCCTGGCGGTCGGCTCCATCGTGGGGCTCATCGCCAACGCATTCGCCGGACAGGCGGAGTGGCTGGACGTCTGCGTGCGCTACGTCGCAGAGCCGATCGGCAAGGTCTTCATCCGACTGCTCTTGATGTTGGTGATCCCCATCATGTTCTCGGCGCTCGTGATGGGCATCGCCGAGCTCGAGCTGGCGCAACTCGGCCGGCTCGGCGTGCGCACGCTCGGCTACACGGCGCTGGTTTCGACGATCGCAGTGCTGGTCGGACTGGTCCTGGTGAACGTACTGCAGCCAGGCAGCGGACTCCCACGCGAACTCTTGGGAACGGCGCGCGCGGCCGTCGAAGCAGCCCCCCTTCCGAAGAGCACGTCTGCCATCGACCTGTTGATCGGCGTCGTTCCCAGCAACCCCGTCGCCGCTGCGGCCCCGGGCGACATGCTGGCCTGGCTCTTCTTTTCGATTTTCTTCGGGGTGGGCCTCGCGCTCACTCAGAGCCCCAAGGCCGACGCACTGCGGCAGCTCATCGCCGGCCTGTTCGAGGTGTGCATGAAACTGATGGATCTGGTGCTCAAGCTGGCACCCCTCGGCGTGGGCGCGCTGATGTTCGCGATGACCGCGCGCGTGGGGCTAGCCGTGCTGGTCCAGCTCGGTGCCTACGTCGGGGTCGTGGTGCTGGGCCTCGCCTTTCATCTGTTCGTGGTCTACGGCGCCGGGGTTCGCTGGCTCGGGGGACGTTCGGCCGTGGGTTTCTTTCGCGACATTCGCCTGGCGCTCGTCACTGCTTTCTCGACGGCATCCTCGAACGCCACGCTGCCCACGGCGCTCCGGGTGGCGGAAGAGAACCTGCGTCTGCCGACCCACGTCAGCCGCTTCGTGCTCACTGCGGGCGCCACCATGAACCAGAACGGCACGGCGCTCTTCGAAGGGGTCACGGTGCTCTTCCTGGCGCAGGCCTACGGCGTCGACCTCAGCCTGACCCAGCAGGCTATCGTGATGCTGATCTGCATCTTGGCTGGAGTGGGAACCGCCGGGGTGCCAGCGGGTTCGCTGCCGGTGATTGCGATGATCCTAACCCTGCTCGGTGTGCCTGCCGAAGCCATCGGCCTAGTCCTGGGGGTCGATCGGTTGCTCGACATGTGCCGCACCACCGTCAACGTCGCTGGCGATCTCGCGGTCGCCAGCTTGGTCGCCAAGGGCGAACCCGCCGCTGATCCCGCGGAAAGGCCTGCTGCGAACGCGCCGGACGCCGGTGCGTGATCCACTGGCACCCCACACCAAACCCGGATAGATCCGAGCCATGAACGCAGCATGGTGGATGCTCACCGCTCTCGGGGTCTTGGCCATCGGGTACCGCTACTACTCCGCTTTTCTCGCGGCTCGGGTCCTGTGCCTACAAGACACCCGCGAGACGCCGGCTCATCGCTTGAAGGACGGCCACAACTTCCACCCCACGAACAAGTGGGTGCTCTTCGGTCATCATTTCGCCGCGATCACCGGCGCGGGCCCCTTGATCGGGCCCGTGCTCGCCGCGCAGTTCGGCTTCTTGCCCGGTTTTCTGTGGATCGTGTTCGGCGTGGTGCTCGGGGGCGCCGTCCACGACTTCGTGATCTTGGTGGCGAGCGTGCGCCGCAACGGCAAGTCACTCGCCGAGATCGCACGCGCCGAGCTCGGTCCGGTGCTGGGCAGCGTCACCGCCGTGGCCGTACTCTTCATCATCGTGATTGCGCTCGCGGGCCTGGGCAACGTCGTCGTGGGCGCACTGGCCGAGAGCGCCTGGGGCGTGTTCACGGTGAGCTTGTCGATTCCCATCGCCCTGTTGATGGGGGTGCACATCTACCGCGTGCGCGGCGGGTCAGCCCAAGGCATCCGCGAAGCCAGCCTGGTCGGCGTGGTGCTCTTGGGACTCGCGTTGGTCTTCGGTAAACAGGTGGCGGATTCGGAGTACGCCGAGTGGTTCAAGTACTCCAAGGTCGCGCTCACCCTGAGCATCGCCGCCTACGGTTTCATCGCCAGCGTGTTGCCCGTCTGGCTCCTGCTGTGCCCGCGCGACTACCTGTCGAGCTACCTCAAGATCGGCACGATTCTACTGTTGGTCGTGGGCATCATCATCGTGAACCCGCC
>JAICQQ010000036.1 GCA_025937785.1 Polyangiaceae bacterium | reverse complement strand
GCGCACGAGCTCACGCTGCCCGCGCCGCAGTCGATATCGCACCCTTGAGTGCCGGGGGTGCCTTCCGGGCAGCTCAGCGTACAGCTCGAGCCTGCTTCGCATTCGACGCCGCAGTTGTGATCCAGGCAGGTGAAGGCGCACTCGCTGCCCGCCGCGCAGGTGCAGGTGCCGTTGGCGCAGGCGCCGGTACAGCTGGGATTGTCGCCCTCGCAGTCCACGTGGCAGGGTGGGGCGAGGCAATCGAACTCGCAGGCGCTGCCCTTGGCGCAGCGGCAGTCGCCGTTGGCGCACTCGCCGCTGCAGGTATCGCCCTCGCAATCGACATGGCAGGGAGGGGCGTGGCACGTAAAGGCGCAATCGCTGTCGTCCCCGCACGAACAGCTGCCGTTCGCGCAGACGCCGTGGCAGTCGTCGTTGTCACCCAGACAATCGACGTGGCACGGGGGAGCGTCGCAACCGAAGTCGCAGGATTCGCCCTGATGACACACACAGCTTCCGCCGTGGCAGCTGTCGTCGTCATCGTCGCCGCAGCCTGCGTTCAGGAACGATGCCGCGCCGAACAGGAGCGCTGCGACAGCAGGGAAGGCGATACCGGATCGGAGAAGCATTGGCCGGAGCCTCGCACGGACTCGTCCCGCGCCCAAGGGGATTGGGGCCGCGCGGCAAGACCGGAAGTGTCGCGTTTCCCTGCGCAATTGGAGTATCCTGGGGGCATGAATCAGCCTGTCGGAGGCGGACCGCCGCACGGGGCGCCGTCGCCAGAGTACGTGGACAACCCCATTCAGCACGGCGTCGAGCCCAACCCATATGCCCCGCCGCAGCAGTGGGGCTACGCGGTCCAGCCAGGTCGCGGCGGTCCGAACGGTGAATGGGTGGCCTGCCCGCGCTGTCGGAGCCCGTACGTGAGCAAAGCCACCTTCACCTGGTGGGGTGGGGTCGTGGGTCCGCTCATCATCCCCGAGGTGAAATGCGCGAGCTGTGGCAACAGCTTCAACGGCAAGACGGGCGGTTCGCTCACGGCGGCGATCGCCCTCTACCTGGCCGTGGTGTTCGGGGTCGTGGTCTTCGTCACCGCCGTCGGTATGTACTTCGCCGTAACGAGTTCGTGACCTCACGCGATGGACTGGTGTCTGGTCACCGATATCGATGGCACTCTCATCGGCGAGAGTGAATCGACCGAAGAGCTCCGGCGCGTCGTGCTCGATGCGCGCGTCGGGCTCGCTCGTACGGGGGCGCGGCTGCGCTGGGTGGTGGCCACCGGCCGCACTTACGCCAGCACCTGCGAAGTCTTGCTCGAGAGCGGGTTTCGGCTCGACGATTTCGATGCGCTGATCACCTCGGTCGGTGCCGAGCTTTATCTGACGGGCGACACTCGACCGGACGACGCGTATCACACACGGCTCGCGGCGACGGGCTTCGACGCCGCGCGCGTGCGGGCATCTCTGGAGCGGCTGGGTGAGCTCGAACTGCAGCCCGAGCATGAACAGTTCCCGTACAAGGTCTGCTACTTTGCCAAGGAAGATCCTGTCCTGCGTGAGCGCGTGCTGCGGGCCCTGGGCGCGTTGCCGTTCAAGACCACGACCGTGTTCGCGATGGGCGACTACCTCGACGTGGCGCCGGAACACGGAGCAAAAGGCGGCGGGGTCGCGCACCTGCTCGATTTCTGGGGTCTCGAACCAGCGCGCGCGGTGGCCGCGGGCGATTCGGCCAACGACTTGAGCATGCTGGAGCGGGAGTGGCGGGCGATCGTCGTCGGCAACGGGCACCAGGCGCTGCGAGCGCTCCGAGCGAGGCCCAACGTGTTCTTCGCCCAGCGCAAGCACGCGGGCGGGATCCTCGAGGGCCTGCGGGCGCTCGCTTTCTTGTGATGGAGCCCCTTGGCTAAGCGACGCGTCGCCCTCGGGTCCACGCGCCTGCGCTTCGTGACGATGCCCGGGGCCCCCGCGCGGAGCTCTTGGACCGCCTCTGGAACGACTACGCCACCCCGCCCGAAGTGCTCGTCGTTCCCCGGTAGCAGCCTTGATCCCGCGCGCGTCCTTAAAGATAGTTCACCACCGCGCGCGTGGTGCCGGGGGGCAGGGCGATGTCTCGGCCTGTGACAGCCAGCGGCGTGCCGTCGGCGCTGGCGCTGACGACGCCGCTCCCGAAGCGGCAGGGGTAAATTAGGCGCACGCCGGGGGGCGGCGCGGTGGTCAGATTGAGCTCCACGCGCTGGGCGCTCGCGCGATGCACGAGCGTGTAGCCCACAGGCTGGCCGTAGCGAGTGGGCGCGCCGCTGAGGCGGATCTGTTCGCCGTCGCCGAGCCAGTGGGGCGGCACGCCGGCGGCGATGTACAGCTGCGGGTCGTCGTCCTCGTCGGCCTCGAACAGCAAGATGTCGCGGAGCAGTAACAAGAACTCCGCGGCGGCCCAGCCGTGGGGGATGTCGCCCATGTACCAGGAACGGCCGGGGAACTCGCGGTAGTCTTTGGCGATGGGGTACGCGTGTTGCTCGTTCCACGCGCCGAGCACCACCTGCCAGAGCTCCGTGGAGCCGAGGTCCCGGGACATGCGCGCGTAGGCGGCGTTGTGCACCGACCAGGCCAAGCATTGGTCCATGCGCGCCACGTCGCCGATGAGCAGGAAAGAGTGCGCGAGCTGCAGGGTGAGGTACGGGCCGTAGGCGTTCCACGCGGAGTCGTGTCGGAAGCCGCCGTCCATGAAATGCCCCCAGATGGTGTCCAGCGTATGGCGCATGGCGCGATCGAGATCGGCGGGAAGCTTGGGGCCCATGTACAGCCGGCACGGGTGGAAGTACGTGAGCGCGCCGATCACCGTCGAGTCGAGCCGGCCGACGTCCGCGGGACCCGTGGGGATGAACGTTTCCCAGTGGCCCTGCCGTCGCTGCTCTTCGAGGACCCAACGCATCGAGTCGGTGGTGGCGCGCTTCACGTCGTCGAAGACGTCCCAAAGTTCTTGCGCCTCGTTCGCTCCCAGGCGCTGCGCGAGCCGCGCCGCTTCGTACAGCCCGGCGAGCGCCCACCAGTCGTCCCAGTAGTGGGGCTTGTCGGCATCGCCCAGGTGCTCGGCGCTCCACCCGCTGTGCAGCAACCCGAAGCTGCTGCGGTTGTTCCGGATCCAGCGCGCGCCCTCGAGCACGTAGGGCGAATACAGCGAGGCGCCGAGGGCGCTGGCTGGACCCAGGATGCGATCGAGCGATCCGATGGCCCAGAGTGCCTGCCCGTTCGAATCCCATTCGCGATCGTGCTTCTCGTGTTCCTTGCCGAAAAATCCGAAGGCCGAGACCGGGCCGATGCGTTCGTGACCGAAGTTGAAGGCGGCAGGGTAGTGAGTTCCGATCTGCCGCTGAGCCAAGTCGCCGTCGCCGGCGAGCGCGCAAGCGATCGATTCGACGGACGAATCACGGATCCAGAAAGAATCGTAAATCGTGGGGCCGGGGTGAATTTCGCCGCCATCGGCCAGGATCAGCAGGTGGGAGCGGCAGGTGCGGTAGAGATCGAACAGGTGTGAGACGGGTGGTGGCAGCGCAAACGTCGGGTCAGCGCCTAGCTTGGCGAGCCAAAAGCTTCGGTTCGCCGCCTCGAGCGCGTCGGGACTTGCGGTGCGGAGTTCGGCGACGTCGCTGGCCCCCCGGTAGTCGTCCACCGGCAACAGCACGTCGAGCGTCAGCTCCGGGTTGGCCGAGTGCAGGTGAGTCGTCCACTCGAAGGCGGCGCTGCACAATCCCGCCAGTAGGTCCTGGGCGGAGCTTTGCCCGTTGAGCGCCCCGCCCAGCGCCAGATCGCGGTAGGGGTTGTTCGCGAGATAATGCTCCGGATCGTCGATTTGTGCCGGGTTGCCGTAGACGCCGAAACCATCAGGAGCGCTCATGAAGACCGGCCCCAGGTGCGCCTCGATCTCGACGCGACTCTCTGCGGGGAGGTACCGGAGCACGTTGAGCCGGCGCGTGCTGATGCGGCCTGCTCGATCGTGGCGCTCGACGCCGGTCACGCCGACGGGCGACAACGCGAGGCAGAGCGATGGGCTGGCCGAGGCCACGCCCGGCAGCAGGCGCACCCAAAAGCGAAGTAGCACCACCGAACGTTGGCGCAGCCCGAGCGTGGTCGCGATCGCCCGTTGCTCCACCTCCACGCCGAGTGCCGTGTAGCGCGTGTGGACCACGGGGAGGTAACCGCCCTCGAGGCCCTGCGCGAGTGTGGTGTCGGCGCGCGACACCTGCGGCAAGTAACGGTCGCGCGTCGCCGGGTCGAACAAGAAGAACGAGAGAGCGTACTCATCGTAGACCGGCTCGACTTCGCCCGCCTGGCCCACCAAGCTCTCTTGGTGATGGTCCTTCACGCCGATCATGTTCCAGTAGCGATAGTTGGCGTTGGAGGCGAACGCCGCTTCCTTCGAGTCGAACAGGCCCCCATCGAAGGCGTCGGTCCAGCGCCGGAAGTACTGCTGGATCCACCACGGCTTCGGTAGGCGGCGATCGCGGGTTTGATCGCGCCACATCACCTCGTAGAACAAGCGTTCGTGCGGTTGGGGCATCGGACTACCTTTCAGGCAGGCAACGTTGGTGAGCTGACTATGATGCAGCGTCGTTCGATGCGCCGAATGCTAAGACGCCACGGACATCGCTGCAACTGCTGCAGCGATCGGTGAAGGCGAGTGTCCAGGCGGCTGGACGAACGGCGAAGCGCGCCTGCCGAGATCCGCCGCTGTCCAGTGGAGTGGACGTCGACGTGAGTCAGAGTTTGGATCAGACCCAGCGCGCCCGCTGGCTCGCTCACGGGCTACGCCGACTGAGCGCCGTAGAACGGCACGTGGGGCATGTAGTTCGTCTGCAGCCTGTGCCAGCCGCGATCGCTCAACGCGCGCTGCGCCTTGGGCACTTCGTCCTTGCCGCCGTACCAGTCAGCCCTGCCTTCATCCATCGCGACGCGGAGCTGCTCCCACGACGTGTAGCCTCTTTGGAGCTCCGTGATCGCGTTGAAGGCGTACGCCCACGACGTTGCCTCATCGAACCAGCCAGCGCCGCGGCCGGCGCGCGCCAAGAAAATGATGCGAAGCTTGTCGAACGCGAGGTTGCATTCGCCCTTGATGTAGCTCTGAATCAACTCCACGAGCTCGGACCCGTCAGCGGTGCTCCAGCCCTTTTGCAGGCGGTTCCGCGCAAGCTCGGGCTTCCAGCAGCCAGGATCGGAATCGTCCTGGTACAAAGCGATCGCGGCTTGGGCCCAGAACTTCCTGGGATCGCTGCGGTCCGCGTGGAAGCGGCCGCGGTCGAAGCCATCGTCCGCATCCGTTGCCGAGCTGGCGTTGGCGCCGCCGCGGCGGGCGTAGAAGAAGTAGTAGCCGGCCATGATGGCCCCCACGAACACGACGTAAATCAGGTGTGACCAAGTCATCGCGCTGAAGATAAGGGGTGTGGGGGAGGCGCAAAAAGTGAATTCTCGCGTTAGCGCGCACGCGCGGCGCGGAGCCACGGAAAATACGCGAGCTTGTCGAGGTCTCGGGGTGGGTCAGACCTGCTGGCGTAGCTCGTCGCGAAAGGCCTTGAGCGCAGCGTGCTGGTCTTCCGCGAGCGCGAAACGGCCGAGCGCAGCGAGGTCGACCTCGGGAAATACTTGGCTTCGCTCGATCGATTCGTACTGGTCGTGCCTCAGCGTCATGATCTCGAAGGTTCCGTTTCTGAACAGCCAAACTTCGCGCACGCTCAGCCCGCGGTACACCTCGAGTTTGTCGATCAGAGGTGAGGAGACGATCACCTCGAGCGCGATGTCCGGAACCTCGCGATCGGCACCGCGACAGTAGCATTCATCGGGCTCGAGACCGCGCTGCTTCTCTTCCTTGCGAAAAGTGGTCGACCCGTACCCGAACAGTGGAATGTCCCGCTCCAGGCAAAAGAGTTCCAGCAGGCGAGCGATCTGCTTCTTGCTCACTTCGTGGGTGCGCGACGGACTCATGATTTCTAGCCGCCCCTCCAGATACGTCATCCTCAGACCCGGGCTATCGACGGTGTCGCGCAACACCACATAGGTGCTCCACGGGACGCCACCGAGCAGCACCCGCGACTCGTCCTCGACGCGAGGCTGCAGATCCCCGAGAGTGGTAGCCGCGACCATGGTCGCCAGCATAGCACGGTCCTCGGTATCGGGTGACCGCCGAGCCTGCTAGTCCGCCGTGCCCGGCTCCCATGCCGGCTAGGGCAGGGTTTTTTGCCCTTTCAGCAAGCTGGTGTCCGCTTGGAGGAACTCGGCTTCGAAGACGGCGCCGGCGATCGCGTCCGTAACGGGGACGCTGGCGCTCACCGTGGTTGCTGCCGCTGCGGCAACGACCACGTCTTCTTCGGCGATGACGTTGCCGTCGAGGCGCAGAATGGCGTGCACGCTTTGATCGGGCAACGTCAGGGTCGCGGTTGCGCTCAGCGTCAGCATGGTGTCCGTGCCGGTTTCCGAAGCAGAAAGGTGCAGGGCGCCGTACTCGCTGGCGGCCGTGATCTCCTGCAGACCCAGCGTCGGGAAGTAGGCGTCGCTCCACTGCCGCACCTCGTTGGCGGCAAGCGTGGCGCGGTTCCAGAACTCGGGCGTGATGCCGTACCACATCTCGATCGTGGGGCGCAGCCACTCGTCGCTGTCGTCGATGTCGATGTCCAGGCTTTGCTTACCGAACGTCCACAGCTTCAGCCCGGGGGTTTCGACGTTGTCGGACACCCGCAGGATACCGACGTCGTTGTCGTAGTTGATGGTCCCCGCGTAGTTGGCGCTATAGCTGGGGTTCGCGAAGGCGGTGCCCTGGTCTTCCCAATTCGTGAAATAGGAGAGGTTGTCCCAGGTGAAGACCTCGTCCGCGACACGGGTTTCTGCCGCGCCGAACCACTCCCACGAGCTTTCGAGGAGGTGGACTCGATCCATGTCCGCGATGATCCGCGCGTTCAGAGAAATGCTCGTGTCGCCAGGAGGCGAACCAGGCGCGAGCGTGGTCACCGTCCAGTATTCGAATGCGGGGATGGCGCTGGCGCGTGTGTTGGTGAGCGTCGTCGCGAGCTCTACCCGACTGCTGCCCGCGCGCAGCGTCACGTCCAGGTCGACGCGGACGTCAGTGCGACCGGTGTCGTAGGCTGCGGGCACTCCTGCCGCCAGATCCAGGTCGTCTTGCCGCGACATGCGTACCGTGATCGCGTCGTCGGACTCGCTGACCACTTCGAGGCTGTAGGGCTGGTTCCAGTACTTGCCGTGCTCGGGCTCGGGAAAGCTGGGGAAGATGCCGCCCATGATGACGAGGTAGTCGTAGTAGAAGATCTCATCGTACATCAGGTACGGAGTTCCGAGCGGGTTCTGGTACAAAAGCTCGTGACCGGTGGGCTTGTGCACGATGCTCAGGATGCGACCGCCGTAGTCCGGAAGCAGGGTCACGCGCAGATAACCGTTCTCTAACACCACGGTGTCGTAGCTGGTGCTGAGCGGTGTTTCCGCTGGGCTCTCGGGTCCGGACCAGACGTGCTCGACGTTGGCCTCGATGGGAAAATGTCGAAACGTAAAGGTCGATGCCGTGCGTGTGACGCGATCGCCGTTTCCGCCGCCGGTCGTTCCCGTGGTGCTGCCCTGGGCGCCGCCGGCAGCCGCGGTACCCCCAACCCCAGTGGTCGAGGCGCCCCCCGTGGTGTCGTTCCCCACGTTGGTGTTGTTGGGACCCACGCCGCTGCCGCCCGTGCCGGCGCCCGTCGTGGTGGGGGCAGCGCCCGTGACGCTGCTCGTGCCCGTGGCCGTGATCGAGCCGCTACCCTGGGTCCCGGGGGCGCTGGTGGCGGTGCTGTCCGAGGTCGAGCCCGCGCCCGTACCATTACCGCCGTCGTTGCCGCCGCACGCGCCGCCGGCCAGCGCCGAGAGCACACCGAGCGCCACGGCCGTTCTGATGGGGATCCCCCCATGGCCCAACTTCGAGATCTTCACGCCGTCCCCACCGTTCCGATGCTTCCCATCCATATCGCCCACCTGAAAGGGCGTTACCTGGTGCCGCGCCCTGCGGCAAGCAGCGCGTCAGCGATTGCGACGGATGCGCTGGTTTTTCGGCGTTCCCGGCGCTGAGCGCCCCTGCGTCTCGCCCGGCGGCGTTGGTGCAGCAGACTGCCTTCGCGGCGAGGCGGGGGTGCTGCGCTGCCTGTTGCAGCGGCGCGGCAAACCGAGCGTGCTCCCTGAAAACACAGTGAAGTGTTAGACTTCGTACGTCTTGGGAGCAATCGCCATTGGGCGGCTTGCCGTGCTGGAGTCGGCGCTACGCCCTCGAGCTGGGGTTGCGAGAGTCGGGACTCACGGCTGCCCAGGTGTCGGCGCCGCCCAGGTGACAGTTCTGACCCTCCCCCTGGCGGGCTGGAAAGACTCAATCTCGCTGGATTATTGCGCCGGCGAAGGTAATCGGACCTTTCGCTGCGTTTGGTTCGTCAACCTTGCGTGGCGTCGACAACCCGACACCCGCCCGATTTGCAGATTCGAGTGATCAGGCTCAACGCAGGCGGGGATGGTTCTCTACACAGCTCCGCGCTGTCGCGTGCGCGCCGATCAGGGAAACAACGAGGCTTATGCTCATGAGGTTACACCAGGCGGCGGTCGCGCTAGCAAGCGTTGTCCTGGTCGCCGCTTGTACCGGCGAAGTCAATACCAGCGGTGGCATGTCATCCGGGGGACCCGCCGCCAATAGCGGCTCGGACGCGGGCACCAGCACCACGGGCGGTCCCACCACCGATGGGGGGGTCGCGACGGGGAATTCCACCGGTGGTGCAGCGTCGACCTCGGGCACTACGGGGGACCCGGGCGAGCCGAGCGTGCACAGCCGGGTCGGGCTCGCTGCCCGCCTGAGCAAGATTGAATATCGGAACAGCATCCTCGACGTGCTGGGTGTCAGCTTGTTGCCGGAAGAGCTCGACGCCGCAGCCGGTGGCATCCCCAACGATACGGGTGACGGCGTGTTCAAGCACCTCGCTGACAATCAAACCAGCGTCGAGCAGCACGCGCTCGCCTACTTCCAGGTGGCGGAAGCCGCCAGCGCCCGCGTCGATCTGCCTGCGCTCGCCACCGGTTTGGGGGTGTGTACGGAGGTCACGACGGCCTGCGGCACGGCGTTCATCGAGCAAATCGGGCGCAAGCTGTTTCGACGTCCGCTCGATCAGCGCGAGCTGAACGCCATGCTCTCGGTGTACGAGACCGCCATCACCGAAGAGCTCGATTTCGCCTCGGCAGCGCGTTGGACGCTCGTGGCCCTGTTGCAGGCACCCCAGTTCTTGTTCCGTATGGAGCGCGAGACGGAAGGCGTGCCGGGTCAGCTTCGCGACCTCGACGGCTACGAACTGGCGGCGCGCTTGGCGTCCTTCTTGTGGGTCAGCGTCCCCGACGAGGCGCTGCTGGCTGCAGCGGCGGACGGCAGCCTGGTCCAGCAAGAGGTGTTGGCGGGACAAGTGCAGCGCATGCTCGCCGACTCCAAGGCCCAGCGCTTCACCGAAACCTTCGCGATCGATTTCAGTCGCGCCCGTCTGGCGTCGTTCGAAGGCTCGACCGATGCGGACCGAGCGGCGCTGAACGAATCGGTGATCGCGACCTTCCAAGATCACTTCTGGACCCAACAAGGAAGCCTCGCGGGCTTGTTCCAGACGACCCGCTACGTGGTCAACCCGACCGTCGCCGCGCTGCTCGGCGTGGAGGCACCGGGCCAGGGTCTGCAGGTGCTCGACGTGGCGTCTCTGCCAGAACGCGTCGGCTTGATGTCGCACCCGGCGATGATCGCCGGCATGGGCGATTTGGTCCTCGGTTCCTTCGTCAACCGCGGCAAGTACTTGATGGAGCGCCTGCTGTGCCGGCATCCAGCCGAAGTGCCGGACGAGGTCGCGGCCGAGATCGAAAATTTCAACAGTGACACGGCGGGTCTGAACGAGCGCGAGCGCGCCGAGGTTCGTATGGCGCGCGGCGTGTGTTGGAGCTGTCACAAGCAGTTCGAACCGCTGGCCTTTGGCTTCGCGCGCTTCGATGCGGCGGGGCGTTACGTCGGTGAGGCAGACGCCGATGGCAAGCCGCTCCCGCTTGACGGCTGGGTGCCAACGGGCGAATCCGAAGAACCTCAGTACACCAACGTGGCGAGCTATATGGAAGTCCTGGCGACCAACCCGGTGATTCAAACCTGCATGACCGAGCACTTCATCGACTTCGCGACGTCGCGCGCGGGGGACGAGATCGGACGCTCCGCCGCCGAAATCGTCGGGCAAGAGTATCTGCAAAACGGCAGCACCCTGACAGCGGTGGTTTCGGCGGTAGTGCACAGCCAGATCTTCCGCACGATGCTGACGGCACCAGGGAGCACCCTGTGAGAAAGATCCTTCCCCGCCGGATGTTTCTGCGTGGTGCCGGCGGCGTCCTCGTCGGCCTGCCGTTTCTGGAAGAGATGCGCCCGCGCACGCTGCGCGCCCAAGACGCGGGTCCACCCACGCGACTCATCACGATGTTCTTCGGGCTGGGCCTGGCCCGCGACGAAGCCATCAAGCAGTTCGCCGGCCCACTCGAGCCGTACGAACCGCTCGCGGACAAGATGGCGTTCTTCACCAACCTCGAGCTCAAGCACTCACACGACTTCGGCTCGGGCGAGCCGCACTTCAAGGTGGGCGACGTCACGTTCGTGGGTGACCCTCAGAAGCGCGAATACGAAGCTTCTGGTCCGTCGCTCGAGCAACTCGTGAAGAAAGAGTTGCACCCAGACGGCGTGCCGACGCTGATCGGTTCGAAGTCGGTCGGCATGTGGTTTCGCACGGGGTCGGTCTCGCAGTACACGCGCCACTGGAACTCGGATGGCAGCCCGGGTGAACGACCCGAGCGCCGGCCCACGCGCATCTTCGAGCAATTGTTCGGAGAACTCTCTCAAGATCCGACGACCCCCAGCGACCCGGCCGCCGTGAAAGAGCGCCACGTCAAGCGCAGCGTCCTCGACGCCGTCGTCGGCGAGTACCAGCATTACACCAGCGATGCGTCGCCGCTCGGTGCGGCGTCGAAGGCCAAGCTCGCGGTGCATCTCGACAACATCCGAAATGTCGAAATGCGCCTGGCTCCGGCCGAAGAAGGCATCGACGACGCCATGCAGCAAGAGTGTGCTCTGCCGACCAACGTCACCGATCCGGGGACCGACGTTCCCTACGAGCTCGAGCAGGGCGGCTCCGGCGGCAGCGCTCCCGTCATCCAATACGAAGACTTCGCCGCCGCGTTCCAGATCCAAGGGGAGCTGATGGCGCTGGCACTTCGCTGCGACGTGCTGCGCTTCGGGAGCATGCTGTTCGTCGGCGCAGGCGGTCACGTCGGTTTCCGCGGCACCTACAATGCCCTCGGCGACAGCGTCAACTTCTCGCAAGATCTGCCGGGCACCAGCCCGCACGACGCCTACTTCCATAACAACCGCTGGGACAAGTGCCGCTTGCATGCGCACCTCTGCAACGCCAACCTGGCGGGCGTGCTGCAGGCGTTCGACGATCCGAACTACCTCGAAGCGAACGGCAAGACGGTGCTCGACAATACGCTCGTCGTCGTCGGCACCGACTACGGCGGCGGTGGTGCCACCACCGGTCACAACCCCGACGGCGTGTTTCACGCGATCGCCGGCGGCAACGGTCACTTCCGTCCAGGGTGGTACGACAGCGTCTACAACGTCATCGATCTCTACGACACGGTACTGAAGCCGTACAACATCGCTTCTGGCATGGGGTCCGGGCGACACCCGCGCTACCGCTACACCCCGCGCGAAATCACCGAGCTCCTCGTTTGAGTCGAGCCGTTCGGCGCTGAACGCCCGTAGAGTCCTGCGAACTCTAGACTCGATCGATTTCCCGACCGGTCGCGTCGATGGGGAATCGACAGGATGGTGCTGAGGCGATGAGGGCTCGTACCACGCTGGACTTACGAGAGCACGCACGCACTCAGTCTGGACACTCGGGGTTGGGATCCGAGACGGGCAGGTGTTTCGCCACCACCTCGCCGGTCGGATCCTTCTCGATGGTCTCGATTTCGATTCGATGCAAGGCGTCCGATACCATCACGCGGACCTCGTAGTCGTGCCCGGCACGCATCCGGATCACGAAACGCAGGTGCCCCGTTTCGGCGGTTGCCGACGCGTCGGGCCCCGAACCACCCCACGTCCGGGGCGTGCCAACGACGTGACAGCCCGGGAGCAGTTCGAAGAGGTGTCCGTGCTGCGTGACGTTCTCGCCATCGACCTGCTCGACGTAGCCGTGCAAGCGAGCGATAGCGCTGAGCGGCTCGTTGGCTCTGCCGTGGAGGGGATGACCTCGTGTGCGGCTCCCGACCCCGCAGCCGCACACGCTCAGCGTTCCCAAGAATCCCAGTGCCGCCCAGATGCGCCCTCGCCACATCCCGCGGGATGGTAGTGGAGGCTGCCGCTCTCCTACGAATGCCCTCCGAGCCCTCCGTGAATTGTCGGGAAGGGTGTGGAAAGGGTTCCAGGGCGAGACGTGCACGTTTGAGTGAAGCCACGCGTTGGCATCGGACATGCACCCCACATCCCCATGACCTCCCGCTTCCCGCCTTCTTTCCTGGCTTCCTTGGTTCCCGTTCTGCTCCTGAGCTTCGGTTGCGATAGTGGTTCCAGTTCACCCGAGGGCGACAATACCCCCAGCCCTCAGCCGTCCGATGTTCCCGCGCTCGATCTGGTGATCGACGACTTCGAGGACGGCGATGCCGCGACCACCCTGGGCAGCTACTGGTACAGCTACAGCGACGTCGACAACGGCGGAGCATCGCTGGTGGAGTTCCCTCGCAACGACGCGGGGGACGTGATCATGGCGGGGGAAGGCTTCGAGTCGGAGCGCTCACTCGAGGTGACGTTCAGCTTCGATCAGGGCACGCTCACCTACGAGCCGTACATTGGCTTGGGGGCGCACCTGGGCAGCGCCGGCGAGCCGTTGGACCTGAGCCCCTACGCCACGCTCCAGTACAGTTATCGCGGTGTCGGGCACAGCGTTCGGCTCGAGACCTCGGACGTGGCTGACTACGACTACCACGGCGTGCAGCTCCCGGCGTCTGCCGCGTGGAAGACGGTCGAGCTCCCCCTACCGCTGTTCATTCAGGAAGGTTGGGGCGAAAAGGTGCCGTTCGACCCCACGCAGATAGTGGCGGTGAGCTTTCACGTCCGCGGCGCGACGGGCGAGACGGGCAGCCTCGAGATCGACGGCCTCGGCGCGGTCGAGCAGCAAGGCGATGTCGAGCCGGACATGGAGATCCACGAGCCGGCACCCCCAGCCATCGTCGAGCTCGAGTCGATCAGCATCGACAACCCCCTGCAGGCGCTCGCCATGGAGTCGCTCGATCGCGGGTACAACGTCACCAACTGGCTCGAACAGGAGCGTTTCGAGTCGTTCGTGTACGACGAAACGTTCGTGGCTCAGCTCGCGGAGGCAGGGTTTCGGGGACTGCGGCTGCCCATCGATCTCGACCTGTACGTGGAAGAGGTCTCGGGCAGCGGCGACGATTTGGAGCTGACGTTGCACGAAGACCTGTTCACGATCCTGGATTCGTTCAATGCTTGGACCGAGGAGAACGGGCTGTCGTTCACCATCGACTTTCACCAGTACGATCGCTCGCTCGACTTTTCTGACACGGCGACCACGGCCGAGGCCGTTGCGCTGTGGGGCGCGGTGGCCGAGCACTTCGCGGACAACCAGCGGAAGGATCTGTTTTTCGAGCTGCTGAACGAACCGGAGCTCTCGGTGAGCGGCACGGCACCGACGCAAGCCCAATGGACCGAGCTGGCGGAGTCGATGATTGCCGCCATCCGCGAGCACGACGACCACCACACGATCATCTTCGGTGACATCGAATGGTACGGTATAGGCCCGCTCAGCGTCCGCGAGCCTCTGTCCGACGACAACGTCATCTATGCTTTCCATTTCTACGACCCGTTCATCTTCACGCATCAGGGCGCCAGCTGGTCGAACATGGCGACCACGCACGATCTGCCGTTTCCCTACGATCCGGAGCGCTGGTCCGACACTTCGACGGAGCTCGGGTTCACACCGTTCATGGAGAGCTGGATCTTGAACGAGATGCGCAACTACTACCGCACGGGCAACGCCAACGCGCTCTACAACCGGATTTCGACCGCCAAGAAGTGGGCGGTGGAGCACGGAGTACCTGTCATCTGCAACGAATTCGGAGCCTATGACGGCACGAGTCGGCTCGAAGACCGCGTGCGGTACTACAGCGAGCTCACGCGGATTTTCGGCGAGCTCGAAATCCCGTGGCAACATTGGTTCATGATCCTCGACGAGGACGGCGGGGTGAGCCCGGAGTACCGGGAAGCGTTCGGCCTCGAGTGAGGTGACGCTCAGGCGCCCAAGAGCCAACGGGCGAGCGTCCAGCCCAAGAACGTGGCGAAGAGGCAGCCGAACAAGGTGACGAGCACGTTCAAGAGCGCCGTGGACCAGGCACCTTCCTGGAGGTACCGCAGCGTTTCGTAGCTGAACGTCGAGTACGTCGTGAAACCGCCGAGGACGCCCGTGGTCAGCGCCAGACGCAGCGTCGGCGAGATCGCCGACCCCTCGACGCTCGTGTACATCAGGGCGCCCATCAAAAAGGAGCCGACGGTGTTGACGCTGAGCGTGCCGTACGCAAACGACTGGCCGAGCAGCCGCGCCATCCCGAGCGATACCAGGTAGCGGGCTCCGCCGCCCAACGCACTGCCGAAACAAACCCAGAGCAAGCGGTCCACGGCGGTCACTTTGCCACGGAAGCGCCGGCATGGGACCAGCAAGATCCTGCGAAAAAGGGGTTCCACGCGCCGCAGACACGTCTTAGAACCGAAGCCATGCCCATCGAAGCACAGTCCCAGTTTCCAGAGGCCACCTTGTACGAATCGACGGAGTTCGCGGCCGCCTGCCCCATACGGCCAGACGCGATCAACACCCGTGAAGCGACGAAGGCACGCCGCATCGTGCTCTTTGGGCTGCCTGGTGCCTATACCCCCACGTGTTCTGCGGAGCACGTGCCGGGCTACCTCGCCGCCTACGAAGCACTGCGGGCCAAGGGCATCGACGAGATCTGGTGCGTCTCCGTCAACGATGGCTACGTCATGGCGGAATGGGGGCGCGCGCAAAAGGCGCTCGGGAAGATCCGTTTCCTGGGTGATGGACAAGCGGAGCTAGCGACCAAGCTCGGCCTCGACGAAGTGATCCCGGGCATGGGCGTGCGCATGAAGCGTTGCTCGATGTTGATCGAAGACGGCGTGGTCAAGCTCGTGCACATCGAGCAGCCGCGCCAGTTCGAGGTGAGCGACGCCAAGACCATGCTCGCCGCGCTCAGTTGAGCCTGCGGCCGCTGTAGGTACGGGCGCCGGCTCACCTTCGTCGCCCCACACTGGGGCCACCTTTTCCACGGGGCGCTGACAAACCGGACCGGGTGTCGCCACGCACCGACTGCCCGCTCCGGCACCACCATGTCCAACGACCCGCGCCCCGCCAAGCCGCCGCTACCCCTGCTCAAACGCACCAAGTCCGGCACCGTACCTGCCACGCGCCGCAACCGAGATTCGGTCGAGCTCGGGCGGAGACCCAGCGAAGCGGGGCGCTCAGGCACCATCGCCGCGGTGCGACCCGCGCCGGTGGCTGCCGTCCCGCGATCCCCCAACGTGCTGCGCCGCTTGGATCCTGCGTTCACGCCCGACGACGCCTCCGAGTCTTGGGAACCGCGGGGCACCATGCTGGGTGGATCGTACCGCGAGGCGCTGCCGACGGTTCCATCGCCCGAGGTGCTCGAGGCTCGCCTGCTCGCCGAGCTGGCTGGAGCCGAGCCGCTGGAGCTGGCTGCAGCCGATCCGCCGCCTGCCCCCGCCGAGGCCGAGCTCCCCACCGCAGGAGCGCGCGCTCACTTCGAGCCCGCGCACGCACCAGCGGTGAGAGTGTTGCCGATCCTGGAGCTCGAGAAGGCGGTGGCGGTCATCGTGGATCCGCTAGCCATCGCCAGCGGCTTCCCCGCGGATCCGGAACCGCTCGATGACTACCCGTCGGCGAGCGAGTTGCTGCTCGCCAAGGCCGATCCCGTCGCGTTGTCCGAGCTCCCGGCACCGGCGACCGAATCCGAGCTTGCCGTCGACACGTGGCCGGCTGACGAACTCGAGCCGGAACCGAGCGAGCGGTCGCGCATCACACTTCCGCCCGTGCGACGCCGTCGCTGGCGGCCGGGTGGGGCGCTGCTGCTTGGGGTCGTCGCGCTCGGCGCGGCCGCGGTCGCGGGCTGGTACCGCTACCCGGCCGAGTGCGAGCGGGGGTGGCAACAGGCCCGCTCCGAGCTCGCGCTGGGATGGGGCGCGATCGAGCAGCAGTGGTTGGCCGCGCGGCGCGGGCTCGGCCGCTGAGCGAACGGATACAGTCTACCCCGCTGCTCGGAGCTCCGGGGCGAACGATGCCACGAAGCGTTCTACGAAACGATCGAGCGCTGGCCAATCCGTGAGGACGTGGTCGCGCGTGGTGTCGGTGGACGCCCCTTCCTTCCGCGCGATGCGCTTCATGACCCAGCGCACGAGCGGGTTGTAGTGGGTGTACATCAGCGCTCCGGCGACGAACTCGGTTTGCCCGGGTCGCCAGCGAGCCTTCTCGAAGAGCCGTTCGCTACACCGCTCGAGTTCTCGTAGCGTCTGCAGGCGGTGCTCGAGAGCGCGCGTGCTGTCGTGCGCCGCTGTCGCCGAGAGGCTCACCGACAGGAACGCGCTGGGCAGAGTCGCGAGCACGCGGCGTTCGCGCGCGATGAACTGCTCCATCTCTTTCTCGTGTTTTGCAAGATGCAGCGAAGCCGCCAACAGCACAGCGGAAAACCCGTCAAGGCGCGGCCTGTCGGCGTCGCGCGCGTCGTACAGCTCGACCGGGAAGCGACGTTCGCGCAGAAATTCGGCGATGTGCTGCGCGACGAGGCGCGTGTGACCCTCGCGCGTGGCATACACGATCAGAATCGGCTTCATGGAGACCTTCCTCCCGGGGCGCTGGTGGGGGGCCCGACGGGATCCCAGCAAGGCGCATGCCGCGCTGAATCCTCGAGGCTAGGGGGGAGCGTCGCGCAAAGATCGCGCCCTAGAGAGAGCGGGCGCAGCGTGATCGCGTCAGCTGAGCAAACGCTCGACTTCGGGGGCGATCGTCTCGGGTGTCGTTCGTGGGCCGAAGCGCTCGACGACTTTGCCGGATCGGTCGACGAGGAACTTGGTGAAGTTCCATTCGATGTCCCCACCGTTCTGGGTCTTCAACCATCGATACAACGGGTGGGCGTGGCTGCCGTTGACGTCGAGTTTTGCGTGCATGGGGAACGTCACGCCGTAGTTGGTTTCGCAGAACTCAGCGATCTGCTCGGCGTCCCCGGGCTCTTGAGCGCCGAACTGATTGCACGGGAAGCCGAGCACCGCGAAGCCCCGATCGCTCCAGCGTTCGTGGAGCGCTTGTAATCCTGCGTACTGTGGAGTCATCCCACACTGGCTCGCGGTGTTGACGATGAGCAGAACCTTGCCGCGGTACGCGTCCATGGAGATCGCCTGTCCGCCGAGCGTCTCCACCCCGATCTCGTAAATGCCGTTGGTCATCCTCCTTAGGTGGGGTAACCAGAGCTCGACCGCAAGTGCGGGGCAGGCGTGCCGAGGCTATCGGCGGCCCCCGGCTCTCGGTCCTGCCGGCTGGGCTGCGACTACGCGGAGACGCCGTGGGCGTGAGCCGCGTCGCTCGTGGCCAGCGCCGCATCGATCGCCGAGGTCAGGGCGTGGGCCGTGAAGGGCTTCTTCAGAAAGCCGCGGGCCCCGAGCGCCAACGTCTGCTCCACCTCGGTTTCGGTGTCGCAGCCGGACATCAGCAAAATGGGCACTTCCGGGTGGATGGCTTGCATGGCGAGAAATGCCTGCTTCCCCGAGTATTGAGGCATGACCATGTCGAGCACCACCAGCGTGAGTTCGCTCGCTAGCTTGCGAAAGAGTTCCACCGCGTCATGACCGCTTTCTGCCGACAGCACGGTGTACCCTTTGTCCTCGAGCAGGTGACACAGTGTCGTCCGCACCATCTCGTGGTCGTCGACCACGAGCACGCGTCCTTTGCGCTGCACGCCGTGAAACGACTGGGTGACCTCGCGCACGCGGTGTTGGCTTTGGTCGCGCGCGAAGTAGAGCGTGAAGGTCGTGCCCTGGGCGGGGGCGGAGATCACGTCCACCGCCCCCTGATGTTGCTTGACGATGCTCGCCACCATGCTCAGGCCGAGTCCCGTGCCCTTCGAGGGCTCCTTGGTGGTGAAGAAGGGCTCGAAGATGCGCCGCAGCAACGCCTCGTCCATGCCGACCCCTGTGTCGCTGACCTTGAGTGCGACGTAGTCACGCAGCTTCCCCTGGGGGAAGTAGCGGGCGAAGCGTTCGTCGTCTCCGCGTACCCGGCCGACGCTGACCAGGAGCTGGTGATGACCGCTTCGCGCCGGCGCCACCGCGATGGCGTCGGCGGCGTTGATGCAGAGATTCAAGAGGGCCTGCTCGATCTGGCTGTGATCGCAGCTGACCCAGATGGGTTCGTGCCCCAGGTCGGTGCCGAGCTCGATCTCGCGCGAGAACGTGGTCGAACAGATCTTGGTGACGTCGCGCACCAGGTCACGCAGATCGACCGTCGCGTAATTGACGACGTGCTTTCGGGAGAGCGTCAGCAGCCGCTGCACCAGGTCACTCGCGCCGTCGACGCCGCGCTGGGCGAGGTCGACCAATTCGAGCAGCTCGGCCGGGTCTTGGTCACCACGCACGAGGCGTGCCTTCAGCAGAGACAGGCCGCCGTTGATGCCAACGAGCGAATTGTTGAAATCGTGAGCCAGCCCTCCGGCGAGCTGCCCCACGGAATCCATCTTCTGCGCTTGCCGCAAGAGCTCGTCTTTCACGGCCAGATCCGTGACGTCGTCGAGGCGTAGCACCGCGCCTTGTCCGCGATTTCCCAGGGGATAGAGCATGACGTCGCAGAAGACGTCCGCCCCGCCGAGCGTCAGCGGTACGCGCGCTGCGCTCCACGCCTCGTGAGCGGCCATGGCGCGCGACAGCGCCGGGATCGCGCGCGCGAGGCGCGGGAAGGCGGCGTCGAAGTGCTGGCCGCGTGCGGGGGTAAGACCGGCGGCACACCAGCGCTCGGCCGCGCCGTTCCACTGCACCACGGCGCCCTTGCCGTCCACGCCGATCAGGGCGGATGGCATGGAAGCGAAGATGTTCTCCAAATGCAGGCGCAAGGCATCGCGCTCGTCTTCGGCAGCCTTGCGCCGAGTGATGTCATCGAAGCTGCCGAGCACGCCCACGCTGCGGCCGCGATCGAGGATCGGCACCTTGCTCATGAGCAGCCATTGCGGCGCCCCCTGCTCGCCGGGCACGCAGACCTCGTACTGGAGCTTCGGCAGACCCGAGTCGAGCACCTCGCGATCGTCGGCTCGACACTGGGTTGCGATCGAGCTCCAGGGCATGTCGTAGTCGGTTTTTCCCACGACGTCGTCGGCCGAGCGCGCACCGACTTCTTCCAGAAAGTTGTGATTGCACCCGCGATACACGCAATCCACATCCTTCCAAAACACACGATAGGGCACGGTCGAGAAGGCCTGTTGCAGCAGGTCCGCGCGCAACTTCCCGCAGCGGGTCGAGCCGCCCTCGAGCGCCCCCGTCGGACGCAGCAACTCTGCCAGCGCGCCGCGCTGTTGGGTGCGTCCGTGCCTCGAGTCGGGGCTCGCCGCGGGGGTCGGGCGCTGCCACGTGTGCCAGCGGTCCAGGAGCTGGCGGAGTCGAAGGCGTAGCCGTACCCGGTCCATGTGCGAAACCCTACCCGCCGCTCACGATACGCGGAAAGCCCGCGACCCGCATAGCTGAAACTTGCCGCGGCCCAGGCGGCATCGATCATGGGGCTGTCGCGACCCGGCACGACCGAGTGAGGGGCGAGCGCCACATGCGCTCGTTCATGGTGGGCCACCAGGCCGCTCCCGCGTCGAGCACTGGCGCGGTTCGCCACTTCCGACCTCGAGCGGCGTGACTCATGCATTGTCCATGACGACGCCGATTCCCCAGTTGCGCGCGCTGATCAACATCGACGTCCCCGATCTCGAGGCGGGCATCGCGTTCTACACCGCCGCGCTCCCGCTGCACGCCGGTCGCCGCTTGGGCGCGTGGGCAGTCGAGCTCTTGGGCGCCGAGGTGCCGATTTACCTGCTCGAAAAGGCTGCGGGCTCGCTCGCGTTCGAGCAAGAGCCGACGAGCGAAAGCGCTGCGGTGCGCAGCTACGCGCGCCACTGGACACCGGTCCACCTCGATCTGGTCGTTCACGAGCTCGCGCCTGCGGTCGCGCGCGCCCGTGCGGCGGGCGCTGCCGTCGAAGGCATCAGCAGCCACAGCTGGGGTGAGCTGGCGCTGCTGGTCGACCCCTTCGGTCACGGATTCTGCCTGATCGAGCTTCGCGGTCGCGGCTATGACGAGATCACGACCGAGGCATCGGGCACGTGAGTCGGCTCGGGTCCAACGCACACTTGCGGTAGCGCGGAAGGCGCGGCAGTGTGGCGCGATGCCGCCTGACATCGTTCCTGGAGCGTGCGCATGACGCGCGCGAGCCCGAGCAGCTTCGCGCCGGAGACCACACGTGTCGGCTGGGTAGGGACGGGCGTGATGGGCAGCAGCATGTGTGGGCACCTGTTGCGGGCCGGGTATGCGGTGACGCTCACGACGCGCACCCGCAGCAAGGCGGAGCCGCTGCTCGCGCTGGGAGCGGAGTGGGCCGACAGCCCACGGCAGGTGGCCGAACGCGCGGACGTGGTTGCTAGCATGGTGGGGGTGCCGGCAGACGTGCGCGCGGTCTACCTGGGCGCTGGCGGCCTGCTCGAAGGTGTTCGACCAGGGATGGTCCTGGTCGACTTCACGACCACGGAACCGAGCCTCGCGCGTGAAATCCACGAACGTGCTCACGCCCGCGGCGCGCTGGCGCTGGACGCCCCCGTTTCCGGGGGCGATGTCGGCGCACGCCAGGCGACGCTGTCGATCATGGTGGGCGGTGATCGCGTGGCGTTCGAGGCCCTCGAGAAGCTGTGGGCGCTGCTCGGCAGCCGGAGCTTGTATCAGGGGCAGTCCGGCAGTGGACAGCACACGAAAATGGTGAACCAGATCCTGATTGCTTCAGGGATGGTGGGCGTGTGTGAAGCCCTGCTGTACGGCTACAAAGCGGGGCTCGATCTCGAACGCGTGCTCGCGAGCGTATCCAGCGGAGCCGCAGGTTCGTGGTCGCTGACGAACCTCGCTCCCCGAATCCTCGTCGGCGATTTCGCTCCAGGGTTCTTCGTGGAGCACTTCCTCAAAGACATGCGGATCGCGCTGTCCGAGGCGGAGCGACTGGGCCTGGCGCTGCCGGGGCTAGCGCTCGCACAACAGCTGTATCGAGCCGTCCAGGCGCAGGGCCACGGGCGCTCGGGAACGCACTCCCTGCAGTTGGCGCTGGCTTCACTTTCTGGAGTCACCTGGTCGTCACGCTCGGACGTCGAGTAGTCCGACCTCGCGAGAGGTGGGATTTCCCCGCACCCAAAGCAGGCCGCTGGTCATAACGGGGTCGGCCCACCCCCACGAACACCTGACAGGCAATTCCGCGCCGCCCACCGACCTCGGGCGGTCCGCAAGGAGTCATTCGTGGCATCTCAGAGCATCTCCCAGTTTCCTGCAAAACCTGTGCAACGCATTTCTCAGGAGTTCTGGAACAGTGAACCCGTTTATAGCGAGCCGCCTCCGTCGATGGTCACGGAGCCCCCGCCCGTCGTCAGAAACCCGAAACGCGGGCTACTGGCCAAGTTGCTGTTCGTCACACTGTTTTTGCCGATGGTCGCGCTGCTCGCGCACGTCGTGATGAATCACTATTCGTAGCCTTCGCGGCGCGAGGCGTCCTGGAGTGCGGCGTCAGCGCGCAGCGGGGGGAGGGGGAAACGGAATCACGGTGCTCTGGCTTCCGGGGATGTCGGGGACCAGCGCCTTGTAGGCTACGGCCTCTTCGCGGGTGTCGAACGGGCCGATGCGCACGCAGTGCCAGTAGCTCCCGGACATCTTCACGCGGGTCACCTTGGTGGCGTGACCGTCCGCGTTGAACGACTTGGCGACCCGCTCGGCCTCTGCTTGCTCGGCGAACGAGGCAACCTGAACGTGGAACTTGCCGTTCGATCGGGGCAGCACGTAGGCGGCGCGGCGGTCGGCGAGCTCCAGATCGAAGCGGCTCTTCTCGGCAGCGGCTCGATCGTCGAAGGGACCCAAACGCACCGCGTGCCACCAGCCTGCCTCCGGGCCCCCATAGGCGATCGATTGAGCCGAGAACCCGCGGCCGGCCAGCGCTTGGGCGTGCGCGTCCGCGGTTTCCTTGGTGCGGTAGGACGCGAGCTGCACGTGGAAGGCACCCGCGGTTGCCGGCACGAGCGCGTCCACCGCTGGTGGATCGCTGCTCTTGGCGATGGGGTCCGAAGGGTTCGCCGCTGCGAGAGACGGGGGCTGCTGCGGGGCGGTCGCAGGTCGTGCCGCGGGCGGAGCGGCCTCGGTGTCGTCGCCCTCCGCGAGCTCGGGCCCCTGGTCGCCGAACACCGCATGTTCTACTGATTCCGACTCGGTCCCGAGCGCGGGAACGGCGTGGGCCAGGCCCGAAGGCGGCTCCGGAGCATGCTTGAACGACGTGAACGCCGCCAAGCCCGTAGCAATGAGAACTCCGGCTCCCGCGGCGACCCAGTAGGCGGTCGAGTAGCCGGGCTTGGCGCTGGGAAAGTCCTTCGACCCGTCACCGGGGGAATGAGTTTCGTTCTGAGAATCGTGCTGCGAATAGAGATGGCTGAGGTCGGTCGTCACGCTCGTGATCTTCGCAGCCGCTGCTGGGGAGCGGGCAAGAAAGTGGCCGAAGAAACTCGCCCACCAGGTGGCCGAAGCATCCGTCCAAGAGAAAAGTGATCCCCGAGCGACTGGCGCCAACAGAACGGAAAATGTGAATGACAGCGTGCGACTTGCGGGGTAGGCGCGAGCGGCCGTGGCGCTGGGGGCGGTTCGGGTTGTATAGTCGCTCGGTTGTGCCGATGACGACTTTCGACACTGCAGACGTGCCGCTCGTTGACCCGCCCATCGTCGTGCGGATCAAGCCCGACTGGACCTATGAGACCGTCAGCGGGGGTAGCCCCGCCGCTGCGGCGCTCTTCGAATCCTTGCGGCGCCTGGGCGCTCCGGCCACCCGCGCTGACTTCACTCTGGTGGCGAGGTTGCGCGAAGCCGTGGGCAGCGGGCGCCGAGTTTCGTTCCGCTTGCAGCTCAACGCGCGCGCCAAGGCGCGACATTTCGACGTGCACCTGTTCCCGGAGCCGAGCGACGCGGTGGCTGGCGGGCACGTGCTCGGCACGTTCTTGGATGTCACCGACGAACTCGCGGCAGGGTCCGGCGCCTATCACACGCGCCAGCGCTTCGAGGCCGTGCTCTCGCACCTCCCTGGGTTTTGCTACACGGTGGACAAAGAATTGGTGTTCACGTCCTCGGTCGGATCGGGCCTGGCCAGCCTCGGCCTCAAGCCCGGGCAGGTGGTGGGCAAGTCGCTGATGGATCTGTGGGGCACGAACGATCCCGACTACGAGCCGTTCGCTTGTCATCGCGCGGCCCTCAACGGGCAGACGGCAACCTATCGTGACGTGTGCATGGGCCGATCGCTGGAATACGAGCTCTGGCCATTGCGTGACGGATCGGGCGCGGTGATCGGTGTGATCGGCGTGGGCCACGACGTCACGGAGCGCGATTCCGCGAAGGAGCAGCAGGTCAAATTGGCCGAACGCCTGCGCCAAGCAGGAAAAGTGGAGGCGATCGGGCGGCTCGCGGGGGGTGTCGCCCACGATTTCAACAATCTGCTCACCTGCATCATCGGCAACCTCACGTTGGCCGAGCGCCAGCTGGGTATCAGCACCGAGGCGGCGATCCGCCACCTGAACGAGGCGAACGGGGCCGCGGACAGCGCCGCAGCCCTCACGCGCCAGCTGCTCGCGTTCGGCCGGCGGCAGAGCATCGAGTCGCGCACGATCAACCTGAGCGCGCTGGTGCTGCGCGTCGAAGGCATGCTGCGACGCTTGATCGGTGAAAGCATCGTGCTGCGAACGAGCTGTGCCGACGCGCTCTGGAACGTAGAGGCGGACCCAGGTCAGATCGAGCAAGCGTTGGTCAACCTGGTCGTCAACGCGCGCGATGCCATCACCGACCACGGTGAGATTCACATCGAGACGAAGAATCTCGACACGGCGGGTTCGGCGGTAGGGCCCGCCCCCTCGAAACCAGGCGCGTACGTGGTGCTCTCCGTGAGCGACAACGGTCACGGTATGTCCGACGTGGTGCGCGAGCGCTTGTTCGAGCCGTTCTTCACGACCAAGCAGAGCGGCTACGGCACGGGCCTCGGCCTGGCGACGGTGCAGGGCGCAGTCGAACAGAGCGGGGGTCTGGTGACGGTCGAGTCGACGCTGGGCGAGGGCGCCACGTTCAAGATCTACCTGCCGAGGTCGTACCGAGAGCTCACGGCAGCGGACGTCCGCTCCGGATCGAGAGAGCCGGCGGACACCCCGGGCGGCAGCGAACGTATCCTGTTGGTCGAGGACGACCCCCTCGTGCTCGAGTTCGCCCAGTGTACATTGCAACAGCTCGGGTACACGGTGATGCCGTGTTCGAGCGCTGACGAGGCGTTGCGCGCGCTCGCCGAGCAAACCGAACCGGTGGACCTGCTATTGACGGACGTGGTGATGCCGCACATGAACGGCAAGGAGCTGGCGGCTCGCGTCAGCGCCCTCGTACCGGGTATCGCCGTGCTCTACTGCTCCGGTTATGGCGAGGGCATCATGGCGAAGTCGGGAGTGCGCGACGAGGCGCTCAACTTCATCGCAAAACCGTACCGGCCCGGGGAGTTGGCCCTCAAGGTGCACGCGGTTTTGCACAGCGACGACCCCGAGGCGATCTCGGGCGTGAAAGAGGTCGTTCCCGAGCGCGGAGGCGAACCGAAGGCCCTCGCGCGCTGAGGCGTCCCGGCGCATTGCAGCGAGGCACGACCGGTCGCAGGCTCTGCGGGGCTGCCCCAAGTCACCGAATCAGCAGGATTCTCGTGCAGAGCAGCGCGGGGCGACGCAACGCGTGCGCCCAGGGGTCTCCGAGAAACTTGCACCCAACGGGGCGCGCTTTGTGCAGCGTTGTCCAGCGCGCGGGGTGCCGCGACGGCCCGGGCTGTGAAGCTTCGCTGTCCGCATCGTTCATCTTTGTAGCGAGCGTCTTCGCGCTCTTGTACATTCGGCCGTCGATGTCTCCGCGGAGCTTCTGACAAGCCGGAGTTCGGTTTTGTTCTCTCGATTAGTGCGTACCATTCTCGCGGCCGCTGGCCTGCTGGTGATTGCTGCAAGTTGCGAGTCCCCCGAGTTCGATAATCTCGAAGCGCTGAGCGACGCGGGTGAGGGCGGGGCGCCCGGCACCTGCGACGACGGGCTCCGAGGCGGCAACGAGACCGGGATCGACTGCGGCGGCGATTGCGCGCCCTGCGAGGTGGGCGGCACGTGCCAGACGAGCGAGGACTGCGACGGCGGGATCTGTTTGGACGGCGTCTGCGTCACCGACCCCTGCTCCGACACGTCCAAGAACGGCGCCGAGACGGACATCGACTGCGGCGGTTCGCAATGCGCTCCTTGCTCGGAGGGGCGCGCGTGTCTACGCCACGAAGACTGCGAGCAGGGCGTCTGCACCGACGAGCGCTGCCAACCTCCCCATTGCGAGAACGGTGAGCTCGACGACGGGCTGGAGACGGACATCGACTGCGGCGGTGAATGCGCCCCGTGCGCCGAGGGAGCCCGCTGCGAGGCCGATGTCGACTGCGAGAGCGAGTACTGCGCCGATCCCGAGGATGACGAGGCTGTGCCCGTGTGCGTGGCGGTGGCTTGCGTGGGTGGGGACGATGGCAAGAAGAACGGCACCGAGACCGACATCGATTGCGGCGGCGATTGCGAGCCGTGTCGCGAGACCCAAGCGTGCGTCGAGAGCGACGACTGCATCACCGGCGTCTGCTCGAATTCGGTCTGCGTCACCCCATCGTGCAGCGATCGGCTGCAGAATCAGGACGAGAGCGACGTGGACTGCGGTGGGTCGTGCGACCCCTGCGGCGCGGGTGCCGCCTGCGAGCTCGACACGGATTGCGTCAGCCGCAACTGCAGCGCAAACGTCTGCGTTCAAGCGGGCTGCGGTGACGGTCTGCAGAATCAGGACGAGAGCGACGTGGACTGCGGCGGCTCGTGCGACCCCTGCGGCGAAGGCACGCTGTGCTCGCAGCCGTCCGATTGTGCCGACGGTGTCTGCACCGACGACTCCTGCCAGGCCCCGACCTGTGACGACCGCGTGTGGAACGGCGCCGAAACGGACGTAGATTGCGGTGGTGCGGACGGCTGTGACGCTTGTCCGATCGGTGGCTACTGCGAAGCGGGTGAGGATTGCGAAAACGGCGTGTGCACCGACGGCATCTGTCAGGCCGCCGAATGCGCAGACGACACGCAGAACGGCGCCGAAACCGATGTCGACTGCGGCGGCAGCTGCAGAAAATGTCCGGGGGCCGCCGCCTGCCTCGAGGACCGCGATTGCCAGTCGGGGGTTTGTGAAGACGCGGCTTGCCAGGAGCCGGCCTGCGACGACACCGTGAAGAACGGCGCCGAAAGCGACATCGATTGCGGTGGTGGCTGCGGCAAGTGTCCCACGGGTGCGACCTGCGTGAGCAACGCCGACTGCGCGAGCGTCGTGTGCGACAACGCCGCGTGCGCCGAGTCGAGCTGCGATGACGCAACGAAGAATCAAGACGAGAGCGACGTCGACTGCGGTGGCGTGTGCGACCACTGTGGGGTCGGCGACCTGTGCAACAGCGGTAGCGACTGCACGTCGAGCGTCTGCGGTGGCGGCGGCACCTGCCGCGCTCCGGCCTGCGACGACTACACCTTGAACGGCGCCGAAACGGACGTCGACTGCGGCGGCAGCAGCTGCGGGGCCTGTGGCCACGGTCGTGACTGCGCGGTCGATGGCGATTGCACCAGCGACGTGTGTCAATCCGGCACCTGCCAGGCGCCGACCTGCGAGGACGACACGCGGAATCAAACGGAAACGGACGTCGACTGCGGTTCGATGTGCCCGGCGTGCGCTGCGACCCAGCGTTGTCGCGGCGGTTCCGACTGCGAGAGCGGGGTGTGTTCGGGCAGTCCGCTCAGGTGTCGAAGCCCGAGCTGCAGCGACGCGACCCGGAACGGCGGCGAGTCCGACGTCGATTGCGGGGGCTCGACGAGCTGCAGTCGCTGTGATGCGGGAGGCATCTGCGGCGGACACGGCGATTGCACGAGCGGGCGCTGTGTCAACTCGATCTGTCAGACGCCCACCTGCACCGACGTGGTGCAGAACGGCGACGAGATGGACGTCGATTGCGGCGGGTCTTGCGGACCGTGCGACGACGGGTTCGACTGCAGCGAGGACGTCGACTGTGAGAGCGGAGTGTGCGCCACCACCTGCCAGCCCGCTCAGTGCGATGACGAGACCCAGAACCAGGATGAGAGCGACGTCGACTGCGGTGGCAGCTGCGCGCCGGAGCAGCGCTGCGCCGACGGCGCGGACTGCGACAACGGGTCTGATTGCGAGAGCGGTGTCTGTGACGACACCTGCCAACCCCCGAGTTGCTTCGACGGTATCGAGAACGGCTCGGAGTCGGATGAAGATTGCGGCGGCAGCTGCGGCAAGTGCGGCGCGGGCGAGCGCTGCTCGGGGCCGGAAGATTGCGCCGAAGAGGTGTGTACGGCGGGCTTCTGCCAGAGCGCCGGCTGCGGCGACAGCACGCAGAACGGCGCCGAAACCGACGAAGATTGCGGCGGCCCCGACTGTGTCGCCTGCGCCGATGGGCTATTCTGCGCCGACGACACCGACTGCAGGAGCCTCGTGTGTGCCGGCGTGCCGGCGCGCTGCCAGGTGCCGAGTTGCAGCGACAACACGCAGAACCAAAACGAGAGCGACGTGGACTGCGGCGGCGCCTGCGACGGCTGTGAAAGCGGTGAGCGTTGTCGCGGCGACGCCGATTGCGAGAGCGGGAACTGCTCGGCGGGGGCCTGCGCCGAGGCCTCGTGCTCCGACTCGGTGAAGAACGGCGACGAGACCGACGTGGACTGCGGCGGCTCGTGCGCTCCGGGGAAACTTTGTGGCGCGGGCGACGGGTGCGGCGCGTCGAACGCCAACTGCGAGAGCGGCAATTGTGTCGGAGGCACCTGCCGGGGAGCTGCCTGCGACGACGAGATCGAAAACGGTGGCGAAAGCGACGTGGACTGCGGCGGCGCCACCAGTTGTCCGCGCTGTGGCACCTCGGACCGATGTGGCGGCAACTCGGATTGCGCCAGCCGCCACTGCGAGGACGCTGCCTGCGTCGCCGCGAGCTGCACCGACAACATCCAGAACGGCTCCGAGACCGACGTGGACTGCGGCGGCGGTTGCAGCACGAAGTGCGCGCCCGGTGACCGCTGCTTGGTGCCGGCCGATTGCGCCGAAGGCGTGTGCAACGGAGGCAGCTGTGCCGAGCCGGCGTGCAACGACAACGTCATCAACGGCGACGAAACCGACGAGGATTGCGGCGGTAGCTGCTCGGACTGTGGCGCCGGTGAGCTTTGTAACGAAGGCACCGACTGCACGAGTGCTGTGTGTTCGGGCACCCCCGAGCGCTGTCAGGTCGCGACCTGTACCGATGCCGTGAAGAACCAGGCGGAGACCGACGTCGATTGCGGCGGCAGCTGCGCTCCCACCTACAAGTGCGACCCCGGTCAGGCGTGCGTGGCCGACAGCGATTGCGCGACCATGAGCTGCACCAACAACCTGTGCGACGCGGGCTGCGGAGACTGCATCAAGGCACGGATGCGGCAAGGAACGACGAACTCCAGCGACTCGTACCTCAGGCCTTATCCGAGCCTGGTGAATACCGGGAGCGCGCCGATTGCGCTCAAAGATCTCGAGATTCGCTACTATTTCAGTAACGACCAGGCGAACACCAACTTCAGCTGCACGTGCTGGAGCGCGGAGTCGCCCGCGTCATGCAGCACCCTGACGAGCAGCGTGGTCGCCATGGCATCCCCGACCAGCGATGCCACTCACTACATTCGCATGACGTTTGCCGGCAGCACCCAGATCATTCAAGTGGGCGCGGAGGTCGGCAAGTGGGACGTCGCCTGTCGCGTGAACCCCTGGTACAGCTGGGAGCAGGCCGGGGACTACAGCTGGTGGGGCTCCACCACTTGGGTGGACTGGGATTTCATCACCGTGCACCAGCAGGGTATCCTGGTCTGGGGTGACCCGCCGTGAGCGCCCGGGCGGGCGGCTCAACGCCCGCCAAGTTACAACGCCCCCCTAGTTAAGTGTCGCTTGCGTTCACACGCACGCGCTGCGGCGCCACAGCCCCGAGGCGATCAGGCTCGCACCGCACCAAAGTGCGACTGCTGTCGCACGGCCGCGGCGTTTTGCGCGCGTGCTGCGAGCCGAGTGTACGGTCTGCTTGGGAGCGAAGCTGTGCGCCGAGATGTTACGTCGAATGACGCATGTGCAAAGCGTGAGGACGGCGAGCCCACGTTTTTCCTGTGAGGTCGAGCTTGCGTTGCGCGGGCAGAGGACCTAGGACCAAGAATACTCCGAATCGGTGTGGAGGAGGCGAAATGGGACAAAACAGGGACGGAACCAGAGGTTGTGTGATCGTCTTCGGTGCGGGCTCGGGCACCGGCGCGGAGGTTGCCAAGTTGTTCGCAAGCCACGGGCATCCAGTGGTGGTCTCGCGTCGCGATGCCGCCGCGCTCGGGGCTCTGGTGAAAACCATCGAAGGGTCGCAAGGCCGAGCGTTGGGGGCGGCGGCGGATGCCACGAACGCCGCGCAGGTCACGGGCGTCTTCGAAACCGCGCTCGCCGCCTACGGTGTTCCCGAAGTCGTGGTCTTCAACGCGGCCGGCTTCAGTCGCGCCCCCGTCATCGAGACTTCGCCCGATGCGTTCGAAGCCATGTGGCGAGCGACCGCTTTTGGTGGATTCGTGGTGGGGCGCGAGGCTGCGAAGCACATGCTGCCCGCGGGCAGGGGGACGATCTTGTTCACGGGCGCCACGGCCGCGGTCAAGGCGAGCGCCCACTTCTCGGCGTTCGCTTCGGGGAAGCATGGGCTGCGCGCTGTGGCGCAGAGCATGGCGAAAGAGCTGGCGCCACAGGGGATCCACGTGGCGCACGCCATCATCGACGGCATCATCGACGTGCCGCGGGTGCGCGAACAGATGCCCGAGTTGGCCGCTCAAAAGGGCGAAGCCGGTCTGATCAATCCGCGTTCGATCGCGGAGACGTTCTGGTGGCTGCACTCGCAACCGCGCGACGCTTGGACCTTCGAGCTGGATCTGCGGCCGTTCCGCGAGCCCTGGTGACGCCTCGTGCGTTGCGACGACACCCGATAACTCCAGCCGAGCTTCGCGCTCGCGCGCCCGGTGTTGCCGTGCTCCGAACTCGCGTACCCTGAGGCCAGCCATGCCGGAGCCCCAGCGACCCTCGAGCGTTCCGAGCAGCGCGGTGTGGGACGGGCAGCGCCACGAGTGGCTCGAAGGGCACAAAGACCTCGCGGATCGCTGGCTGGGGCTCGTCACCGCGTATGACGCGGCAGGGCGCGTGCGTTCGCGCCAACATTTCGACGGCGGTGTCGCCCACGGGGTTTGCCTGCGCTTGCATCCGAGTGGCGCCGAGGCGTACCGGGCCACGTTCGTGGCGGGCAAACTGCACGGCGACGCGCGCGCCGTGAGCTCCCGCGAACCGGGCGCGGTGCCGCTGCGTTCGTGTTGCGTGCCGCCGGGCGCGTGGGCGCTGGTGACCCGCTACGAGCACGGCAACTGGGTCGACGAATGGTTCGAAAATGAAGCCGGCGTTCCGCTCCTCGCCGACGGATCGTTGCGCCCAGCTCGTCCTCCGAGCGTGCCCCAGAGTGCCCGCTACGACGAGGGCAGCCCGGGGTGGGTGCTGGGTGAGTCGCAGGGGCTTCAGCGAGAGGGGCGCTGGCAGCGCTGGTCCGTCAGCGGCGACAGGCTCGAGGTCACGAGTTTCCTAGGCGGGAAGCTGCATGGCAGCGCAAGAACGTACCAGGCAGAGCGCCTGACCCACGAGCATGAATACGTGAACGGGGTGCTCCATGGACCGGCGGCAGAACACGCGGTCAGCCCCGCGACCTTCGAGGACCCCCGGATTCGGGGGTGGCAGGGTCATTTCGAGGGTGGCCGCTTCGCCGGGCGTTGGACCTACTGCGGTGATGGTAGCGAGTTGCTCTTCGAACGCGATTACGGGGTGCCGTGCTGCCGGGTGGAACTCACCCATCCCGTGCTCGCGGCAACGGTTCCCGAAGCCGGTTGGATCGAGCTCAGTGACGCGTTGAGCGCCGCGGGCGAGCAGGCGCTGGCGCTGTGCGCCCGCGTTCGAGCTCGGGTGGCGGCTCGGGACGTGCACGCCTTGCGGGCAGAGTTTCTCGGGCGGACGGTCGCGTTGGGGTCGGGAGAGAGTGCGCGCCGTCTGGCAGAGCTCCGAAAACCCCGGGACCGCTCTCGCAACGCTCCACCCGTTCAGCGCGAAGACGAGCTTGGCGCCTGGATCCAGGGCTTGTTGGAAGGGCTGTCACCCCCGATCGTCCTCGGCCAACTGGCGGTCTTACTCCTCGGCACGCCTCGAGTCGGCCTGGATTTCATCGAAGCTGCCACGCTGCTCGAACCCAGAGTGCCCACGTTTTTCAAGCTCCGAGCGCAGCTGTGGTTCGAGCTCGGGCAACCCGAACTCGCCCGGCGAGAGGCGCAGCAGCGCGCGGCGGTCCATCCCGACCATGCCCGGTGGGTCGAAGAGAGCTCACGGCTGACCTTCCCGAGGTTCGAATTCTGGCCTGCCCTAGCCAGCTTCGACCTGGAACCGAATCCAGAGCTACCGCAGCAAATCTCGCAGCCTTTGCTGCAGATCCGTGCTGCCATCCAGAAAAGCGCCCTGCGTCTCGGCCAGATTCGCCAGGCTCTGCTCCGCGCCGTCGCGGAACACGCGCGTTTCCTCGAGGGGCAGGGCGAGGCGCTCCGGCCCGCGTCCTCCTGGCTTCCGCCAGATTTGTCGTCCCTGCTCCCGAACCCACTGCCGGAGCTCGAGCGCTACGAGTTCACGGATACCTCCGCTCTCGCGGACGAGGCCCCCCTCGCGGACGAGGCCCCCCTCGCGGACGAGGTCCCCCTCGCGGACGAGGTCCCCCTCGCGGACGAGGTCCCCCTCGCGGACGAGGTCCCCCTCGCGGACGAGGTCCCCCTCGCGGACGAGGTCCTCCCCGACCTCGTAAAAGTCGACGAGACGCTGGAAACCGACGGATTGGGCATACCCGCGCTGATGCACTTGGCGCGCGTGGAGTGGACGTGTTTGTGCTGGCTCTGCTGGGGGGCCGGTTTGCAGTGCGTGGCGTTGCCCGAAGAATTGCGTCCGCCGCCCGCGTATCCGCGGGCCCTGTCGGCTGCCTTCTTCCAGGTGTTTCGCGTGCTCGACAGCCGCCAGACACGCGGCTTGCGTTCGAAGGCACGCGGCCTGCCCGCGGCCAGCTGGGAAGGACTGAACGTAGATGCACTCGAGCCGTCGCTGGTCGAGCAGGCCTTTCGCGAAGCACGTGAGACGCGCGCGGTGTTGTACTGGCTCGGCGATGAAGAATGCCGATCGCTCTGGCAAGACGACTTGCGCGACGTCTGATTTTCTGAAAATATCTTGAGCTCATCTCGCTGCTGCAAGGCACCTTGCACACGGACCTTGCCGAAGGCACGGACATCGCCTTGCGAGCGTCGCTCGAGCTGTCTAATGGGTTGATCCCGGCAGCCCGTGAGCAACGCCTCTCTTCGATTCTCGTTCGACTTAGTCAACCATGAACGACCCGACGCGCCGCCGGACCCTCAAAGACCTGCTTCAAGCACCAGAACCAATGTGGCTGTTTCAGGCCGCAGACGGGCGCGCGCTCGGTCCCGTTTCCGAAGCCATGCTCCTCAAAGGGGTGTTGCGGGGTAGCTTGAGTCAACAGGCGCTGGTGCATCCGGTGGGTCAGCCTCAGTGGCGGCCGATCGCTGCTTTCCCGCGGTTGGCGCGGGCCATCGAAAGGCTCCAGGCCCGGGTGTCCGGCATTCACTCGACCGGCACACCAGCGGACGTCGAGTCAGAAGCAGAGCCGGGCCTTCGGTCGCGCGTGGGGGGCGAACAACCGCTGCCGCGCGGACGCGCCTCCGGCGAGTAAGCGTCCGGTAGCCGTTGACGCAGCGCTCTAGCGGTCCCACAAAAGCCCCGCATGGAGCAGAGTTTCTGGCGGGAGCGTTGGGACGACGGCCGCATCGGGTTTCACGAGGCGCTGGGGAACGCCCTGCTGCGCGAGCATTGGCCCGCGCTGCTGGCGCGCCACGCGGCGCGCGGTGTCGACGCCCGCTCGCGGGTTCTCGTCCCGTTATGCGGCAAGACCCATGACTTGACCTGGCTGAGGCAGCTCGGTCACGACGTCGTCGGCGTCGAGTTCGTCGAAACGGCTGCGGTCGCTTATTTCGCCGAGCGCGGCGTTGCCCCTCGACGCTTCGAGCGGGCGGGGGCCGTGTGTTACGAGCACGACGGTGTCAGCATCTGGGTCGCCGACTTCTTCGCCGTTACCCCCGAGCACGTGGGCACGTTCGATCTGATCTACGACCGCGCGGCTTTGGTTGCGCTCGCACCCGAGCAACGCCAGGGCTACATCGACCGGCTGGTGGCGCTGAGCAATCCAGGCGCCGCGCTGTTTTTGATCTCCTTCGAGCACGACTTCGACGGGGGGCCGCCGTTCTCGACCGATGGAGTCGAAGGCTGGATGGCTCCTGCCTTCGCACTCGAACGCCGCTTCAGCCACGACGTGATCGAAGCCGAGCCCCGCTTCAAGGAACGCGGCGCGTCCTACATGATCGAAATTGCCTGGTTCGGCGCCCGCCCCCTTTGACGGGTCCGGCTGCGCGCTACGTCGCTCCCTGATCGACATGAAGCTGCTCTAGACCCCGGCAGTGGAGTGCGATATGGACCAAGGCCATGCTCGAGGTGTTTCACTACCCGAAATGCGGCACCTGCAAGAAGGCGCTGAAGTGGCTCGACGCTCGCGGCGTCGAGTATCGGCTGATCGACATCGTCGCCAAACCACCGAGCCTGTCGAAGCTGAAGCTGGCCCTGAAGCAGAGCGGTCTGCCCGTGGCCAAGTTCTTCAACACCTCGGGGCAGTCTTATCGGACGGGCAACTTCAAGGCGAAGCTCGACGGTATGACCGAAGCACAGGCGCTGGAGGCGCTCGGGCGCGACGGAAAGCTCATCAAGCGCCCATTGGTGTTCGGGGACGGCTTCGTGTTGGTCGGGTTCCGAGAAGCTGACTACGCGGCGAGAGTCTGACGTCGTCATCGCATTGAGCGAGAATCGGCAGCGTTCGAGCCAGGGCTGTTCGTGGGCTGGGTGTGGCGCGGGCGTCACGGGCGGGCTGAAGACTGTGAATGGTGGCAACACCCATCGGGCGCCCCTGCAGCCGCCGTTGAGGAGTTCTCGGGGTTTGCCCGCGTGCCCGCGCTGGAACGCTTCGTGCTCTTTCGCTCCGCCCGTGAGCTTCAAGAACGCTTTGATTTCAGCTGGTTTGACCAGTCGTCGTGTGTCCTGGCGTGCGCGTGGTGGGTTGAAGTGGCTGTGGGCGCTCCCTGTGTGTGTCGCGCTCCTCTTCGGCGCCGGTGGACGAGTGCGCGCTGCGGATGGCGAGGTCGTCGCGCCCCGACCCGATCGGAGCGCCCGATCGTCCGTCTATCAGCCTGCAGCCACGGCCGGCAGATTGCGCTTGCTGACGTATAACGTCGCCGGGCTGCCGGGCATGCTGTCGTCTTCCGATCCGAGTGTCAACACGACCCGTCTGAGTCCGCTCTTGAACCACTACGACGTGGTGGTCGCTCAGGAAGACTTCGCCTATCATGCCGAGCTCGTCGAGCACGTCGATCATCGCTACCAAGAGTCACCCAAGTATCCGCGTTCGACCATGTTCGGGGACGGTCTCGCCGTGCTTTCGCGTTTTCCGGTCGAGTCCAACGCGCGCGTTCGCTGGCAGGCATGCAACGGCTACCTGCTCGCACTGAGCGACTGCTTCGCAGAGAAGGGTTTCTCGGCGGCCGAGCTGACGCTTGCCCACGGCGCCCGTGTGGTCGTCTTCAATGTGCACGGCGATGCCGGCCACTCCGAGGGAGACGTCGAGGCGAGGCGGACGGGGTTCGCGCAGCTCGCGGACTACATTAGCCGCCACTTCACGGGCAGCGCGCTGATCGTCGCGGGAGACACCAACCTCGACGACTCGGACGCTCGGGACCGGGAGATCCTCCGCAGGTTCAAGCGCTCTACCGGGCTCAGCGAGGTCTGTCGCGAGTTCACCTGTCGCGGCGCCAACCTCGACCGGGTGCTGTATCGGAGCTCGGCGCGGGTATCGCTGAAGCCGCGGGCCTGGCGTGCGGATACGCGCTTCGTCGACGCCGAGGGTCGCGACCTTTCGGACCATCTGCCGATGGCGGCGGAGTTCGAGTGGGCGAAGCACTCGAGCGCGAACCCGCAGCGCTGACCGAAGTGACCTGGATGTTCGTGCGTCACACCTCGGGTGACGCTTCCACGACGAACTCGTTGGCGTCGGGGTCGTACCAGGCGGTGATCGACATGGGGCGACAGCACACCGCGCAGTCCTCGATGTAGCTCTGATGCTCGCCGCCGCCGGGATCGACCGCGGTGTCGACCGGTTCGCCGCAGTGTGGGCACGTGGCTGGGGTCTGACTCATCGCGAGCCAGGTTACCACTCAGCCGCCGACGCGCCCAGCCTGGGCAGGTGCCCTGAGGTTCAGCGCTTGGCCTGCAGCAGCGAGTCTTTCGTCTGGGCGGGCGGCGCCGGCGGTTTTGCGGGCTTGCCCGGCGCTGGCGCGGCGGGTGCCGGCGCGGGCGCAGGTTTTTCGGGCGCGCTTTCGGACAGGCTTCGCAAGCACGACACCTGGTCCTGGTGCATGTCGTAGAAGGCCTGGTGCAGCTTCTTCAAGAAGAACAGCACGGGTTGCCGCGCATAGGTGGTGTACGCGGCGATGACGCTCTGCTGGTGCTTGGCCACTCGAGTGCTCTTGCAGTTGGCTGCGGTTTCTTCCGAGACGCGCATGCTAAGACGCTCCCGCTGCTTGAGCAGCTCGAGGTTCTTCTTCAAGCCACGGTCTGTTTCCGCGCTGCCGCCATGGCGCTTGGCGCGATCGAGCAGGCACTCGAACTCGGGCGTGTAGCACTCCGCTTCCGCTTGATTCGCTTCCTGGAACACGCTCGCGGCGAAGCTTTCGTCGTAGTCGCCATCCTCTTTGCGGAGCTCTGCGTCGAGCTCGCCGAACTTGCTCTTGTTGGATGCCAAACACTGACTCACGGCCTCGAGGTTGATGCACGCCCCTTCTTCCTTCGGGTGCATCGTGGAGCGTAGGTAGGCCACGCCTTCCTTGGCGGCTACGGCTTCGACGTGAGCCGATTCGCTCTTGCTCATGGCCTGGATCGTCGCTTTGCGCACTTCTGCCCGGGCGACCTTCATCTTCTCCAGGGCTTCGGCCTCGAGCTTGGCGGTGCATTCGAGCAACTGGCTCATGCACTTGTTGTGGAACTGGTACAGGCTGACCATTTCTTTGCCCAAGCCTTGTTCGACCGCCGCGTTCTCTTCGCAGCGCTCGCGTTCAGCGCCCGATTTGGCGTCGCACTGAGGAAAGCTCTGGGTGCTGAGCAGCTCGAAGCGCTGATCGCGCACCTCCATCATGCAGTCGCCGTCCGAGAGCTCGCAGCGATCGCGAATGCCGGAGTCCTTGGCCTCCCAGGCGTCCTGCATCGACTTTCGCTCTTTCGCCAAGTGGGCGAGTTCCGGGGGGGCCGCGGCTTTGGGCGGAGGCGTGGCACCTCCACCACAAGCACCGAGCGCACCTGCGCCGACGAATCCGATCAACAACCCAGCTCGAAGCGAACATTTCCCAGACATGGCCCAGAAAATGACGGACGAGACCCCTTCGGAATAATACGGCCTCACGACAATGAGTGGGCTCGACTCGGGAACTGTCTGACAAGCCCAGCTCGGGTGGATAGAGCACACCGGTGCCGCGGCTGCGCCCCCGCCGCCGTCTGCCTTACTCGCGCGATCAGCTTTGGAGGCGCCTGCGGCGTTCCCGATCGGCTCGCCGCTCTTCTCGTAGCTGATCGAGGGATGCCGCCTTGAGCCGGCGGTCTGGGAAGTTCAGCACTGCTTCGCGCCCCTTCAAGAACTTCGCGAGCCGATCGCGAGCTTCGGCGGCTTCAGTCTCGGTGTCGTACGAGTTCACCTGGTAGCTCACGCCGTCGTGAGTCACGCTGGCTTGCCAGCGGTTGGTGGGCGCGATGTACAAGACCCCGATGTAGCCATGGTACTCACCAGGTGGTCGGCTCTTGTGACGCTTGGCCTTCTGTCGGTGCTTGCGCAGCTTGTTGGTCGTGATGAGCTCGCGGCTCAGCTGCCTGGGGGAGGCCGCTGTCAGCGGACGTTCCGGAAAGTTCAGGATGGCTTCGTTGCCGAGCATGAAACGAGCCAGTCGGTCGCGGGCTTCTGCTGCTTCTTTGGCGGTGGCGTAGTTGCCAATCTGGATGCGCTTGCCGTTGTGCGTGCAGCTGGCCGCCCACGAATCGCGTGCCGCGACGTAGGATAGCCCGATGTAGCGCCGCGGGTAGCGCGAGTTCTTACGATAGATGAGTTGAGCTTCGCGTCGCAGATCTTCCGGCGATGCCGGCCCGCGTCGCTTGGCTTCCTTCGGTACTTGGAGATCAGCCTGGTAACCCAGGTGGAGAATTGCTCGATCTCTCGCGATGGCCGCCGCCTTGGCCGTGCTCCATGAGCCGAGTGTGATGCCTTCGAGTACCGCCGTGTATCTGCCTTGTGCCCGGTGCTTGGACACTCCAACGTAGGATTTCATCCTTGGTCCCTCTCTGACGAAGCATAAGGTGACTCGCGTCTCGAGCACAAACGGGAATCGTCACTTTCGAGGGTTTGCGCCGTGCAGCGTTCGCCGTGGCGTCATGGCGCGCCGCGCTTATCTGACGGAGCATTCAAAGTTATTTGAATGCGCCGGCCTTTCGTTCGACTGCGGTTTTGCGCGGCGATGAAACCGTGAGCGGCGAGGTATTGCTGGTGCTGGCGTGATCCACCGCCCGTCGCACGAAGGTCGGAAACAATTCGCCGGCTGGATAGTTGGCAAAGTTATTCGCGATCCCCCGCGCCGAGCGCTCATAGGCCGGGTTGTTCAACACCTGGTTCACGGCTTCCAACACGGCCGCCGCGGATGCTCGGCGCGCTTTCACGCATACGCCTGCGCCGACGCGCTCGATGGCTTGCATCGCCAGGTATTGGTCGAGGTTGGAAGCGATGCCGACGACGGGCGTGCCGCTGGCGAGGGCTTGGTAACCCGTGGTGCTCCCCCCGTTCGAGATCACGACCGAGGCGGCGCGGGCGAGGCGTTCGCCGGGCACGAAGGGGCGGGCCGTCACGTTCGCGGGTAGCTGGTTCGGCTCGACACGGCCGGCGGTGGCGAGGATGACGCGGACAGGAAGGCGAGACAAAGCTTCGAGCACGGCGGGCAAGACCGCGACATTGCCCGACGATCCGAGCGTAGCGTAGACCAGCGCTCGGTCTCGGTCAGGCGACTCGAGCCAGCGTTCGTCGAAATCCACCTGGGGGGACCAGAGCACCGGCCCGATATACAAGTGCGAAGCTGGGGCGTTTTGGACGGGCACCAGCTCGGGAACGTCGGGGTAGAGAGTATAGTCACCAAACGTGAGCACCTGCTCCAAGCTGCCGATGGACGGCAGGCCGTAGTGGCGACGCACGGCATTGATGGGTTCGGCGAAGTGTGCGAACACTTTCGGTATTGCCCTCGGAAAGTAACGCTCCGTCAGTTCCTCCCCCAAAAGCTCGACGATAGGGTGGTCGGGCACGGGGACACGCGCGTCACGCCGATAAGGACTGAAGTAGGCGTTGATCAGCGCCGCGTGAGGCACCCCGCTGACGGGGGCGCTGATACCTAGGGAAAGTCTGAAATCGCCGATGATCAGGGCAGGGCGCACGCGCCCGATCAGCTCCAGGTCGGCGCGCACGTAGTCGAGCAGCGTCTTCTTCTCGTAGATGCGCTTGCCGCGGGCCAGGCAGTGCTCGACGCGTGCCTTGTCCAGCGTTTGCAGCGGGTGCTGCTCGACGTCGAGCTCGGCGAACACGAGCGGATCGAAGTGTGAGCTGGCGAAATGGACCTCGTAGCGTTCCCGGTCGAGGGATCGCGCCAAGACCGCGAGCCGCACGACCTGGGCCAGGGTGATGTTCTCTGCCACGAACAGGATGCGATGTTTCATGGATGCCTTTCTCGCTATCAGCTTTCCGTGCTTTCGAAGACGAGGGCGCCGGCGACGAAGCTGACCACGCCGACGCCCAGCAGTACTGCGCAGGGGACTGCCAGCTCTGCGGCTGAAAAATCACGCCAGCTGGCGCCTTCCAAGGCCAAGATGCCCCACTTGACCGGGCTGAGATGGCTCAGATCGAGCAGCCATGCGGGCAGCAGCGAGAGCGGGACCATCGCCCCCCCCAGCATTGCCATCACCAGCAGCGTGGCCCAGCCCGCACCGGCGACCGCTTGTTCCGTGCGTCCGAGCACGCTCAACGCCACCGTGATGCCGACGAAGCAGAGCGCGGTGGCGGTCAGCGCGATGCAGAGCCGCCATGGATGGAGAACCTCGACGCCGAACGCCACTACCCCGATACACGTCAGGATCGAGGCGACTGCGAGATTCGCCAGTAGCGAGGAAAGCGCCTTGCCCGCCAGCACGACGCGCCTCGACAGCGGCAGCGCGCGCAGCCGCACGTAGGTGCCGCGAGTGCGCTCGCTGACGAGCGACACGGCAAAACATGCTGCGCAGCCGATCAGACCCCACGACACTACCGAGGGGAACACGATGTCGAACGCGCGCCGAGGCCTCGCTGCGCGAGCCGCGACGGGGATCTTCCGGAGCCCCAGATCAGCCGACGCCGTCACCGGTGCGCGACCGCTCGCTCGAGCCAGCGTCTGTACGAACAGCTGCTCGAGGAACGTGCTTTCAATCTCGCGAGCAGGATCGAAGCCGAGCTCGGCGCGGATTGCGGGCGTTTCTCCCGGCGTCGGTTGCAGGTGCAGGTAAGCGACGGCCTCGGCGCGACGCACGGCCGCTCGAGCCTCCGACGCGCTGGCGGGTGTCAACTCGATGCGTTGGTGGCGCTCGATCTCGCGCGTCATCCGCCGCGAGGCCTCGCTGTCGCACGCGTCGACGAGCATCACCCTGATGGGCACCGTGTCGCCACTCAGGCCTGCCTGCACCACGGCGCCGATGAGCAGCGCGAACAGGACCGGAAACCCAAGCACCCAGAACAGCGCGACCCGATCTCGCAGCAACAGGCGCAGGTCTTTCAGTGCAAGATGCCACGCGCCCTTCATGCGTCTCTCAAGCTCCGGCCGGTGAGGTTCATGAAGACGGATTCGAGATCGGAGGAGCGCTTCGTGCATTCACCAGCGCCTCGTCTCCCCAGCCGCTGCCCAGCGAACCGTGCCACCAGCTCGTCTCGGCTCCCGGCGGCCAAGAGCGCCCCTCGATCGATGATCGAGATGGTATCGCACAGCCGCTCGGCCTCTTCGAGATAGTGCGTCGAATACACGATGCCGACGCCGCTCTGTTTGAGGGTTTCGATGCATTGGAAGAGGTGTGCTCGTGACTGTGGGTCCACGCCGACCGTCGGCTCGTCCAGCAGCAACACGCGTGGCGAATGCACCGTGGCGGCAGCTAGGTTGAGCCGGCGCTGCATTCCGCCAGAAAATGTGCGCACCCTGGCGTCGGCCCGATCGCTGAGTTGCGCCAGCTCGAGGGCATCGGACACGCACTCGTAGAGACGACTCCCTGTCAATCCGTAGAGCTTGCCGAAGAGCGTCAGGTTCTCGCGAGCTGTCAAATCGGAGTACAGGGCTACGCTCTGGGGCACGTAGCCGAGGGCTCGCCGCACGCTGGCGCGCGTGGGATCCGAGTCGCCCAACACACGAATCGTTCCCGCATCGGGTTTCAGGATGCCGGCCAAGAGCAACAGCGTCGTGCTCTTGCCTGCCCCATTGGGACCCAATAGCCCCACGGCCTTCCCTGGCTGGACCTCCAGCGACACGTCGCGCAGGGCGCAAATGCCGCCGTAGTGCTTTGTCAGCTCAGAGGCCGACAGTACGCTCCGGGGCGCATCGTGGATGAGCTCATGTTTTAGACAAAACATCGTCTGGTGGGTCTTGACCGGGAGAAGTTCTGTTTTAAGACTTAGACAAAACTTCGTCAACACCTGAACAGATCTTCAACGATGCCCCCCTCAGTGCAGACGTTCGATGTGGTGCTCGTGGGCGGCGGCCTTGCAAACGCCATGCTCGCTTCAGCGCTGCTCACTCACGCGCCGCAGCTCCGTATTGCGTTGGTCGAGGCAGGCACACGCCTCGGTGGGAATCACACGTGGTCGTTTCATCAGGGGGACGTCCCCGCGGGAGCCCGAGCCTACGTCGAGCCGTTGATCGAGCATCGCTGGCCTGCGTACGAGGTCCGCTTCCCGCGCTTCGCGCGCCGGGTGCAGCTGCCGTACGCGTCGTTCACGAGCGCTCGGCTCCACCATTGTGTCGAGCGGGCGTTCGCGCAGTCTCCCCAGGGACAGCTCGTGCTCGGCCGCCGTGCCGTGCGCGTCGCAGCCGACCGCGCGCTGCTAGAGGACGGCTCCGTGCTCACCGGCGATCTGGTGGTGGACGGGCGGGGCCCGGAGCGATTCCAGGGAGACAGCGCCTGTCGCTTTCAGAAGTTCCTCGGTCTCGAGCTCAGCCTGCGGCGCGCTGCGCCCGTCTCGGAGCCGCTTCTGATGGATGCGCGAGTCCCGCAGAGCTCGGGCTTGCGCTTCATGTACGTGCTGCCGTTCGAGCGGCAGCGGGTGCTCATCGAAGATACCTACTTCAGCGAGACGCCCGATCTTTGCGAAGATGAAATCGAACGCCGCATCCTGCGCTACGCGGCGGACAACGGCTTCGCGATCGACGGCGTGATCCGGCGCGAGCGTGGTGTGCTCGCGCTCCCCGGTGCCGTGCCAGAGTCCCCTGTCGACCGGGGGCCGCTCGTGTCTGGCTACGCGGGGGGCTGGTTCCACCCAACCACCGGGTACTCGTTCGCCTCGGCTCTTCAGCTCGCCGAGTGCGTGCGCCAATACGAGCCGCGCGCGATCTTCGGCACGGGCTTGGCCCGGCTGGCAGCAGCTCACGCGCGCCAGCAGCGCTACTGTTGCTGGCTCAATCGGTTGCTCTACGAAGCGTTCGCCCCCGAGCGCCGCGTACACGTCTTCGAGCGCTTCTACGGCCTGCCGCTCGCCACGATCTCACGCTTTTACGCGCTGCAGACGAGCGCTGGCGATCGCGCCCGCATCGTGTGCGGCCGACCTCCACGCGGCTTCTCGCTCGCCCGCATCCTGTCCAATCACCCATCACCAGGCTCCCCGGGAGTGTCATGACCAGCCCTGCCTTCGACCAAGACGTCCCCGCCCCCCTCGTCGAGCTCCTCGACTCGCAGTTCTCCCGCGCCGAGCTCGCCCGACGCCTCGGGGCAGGGGTGCTCGACATCGATGACAGTCACTTGAAGATCGGGCTGCACGGACCGCTGCGAGAATTCTTGTCGCGCCCCAGCAAAGAGTTCCGCGCGCGACTGGTCGCGTGTTCGTGGCAGATCGCAGGCGGAACGGGGGCCGTACCGCAGCGCTTGGCGAGCCTCGTGGAGTTGTTGCACGCGGGGTCCCTCATCGTCGACGACATCGAGGACGCGTCGTTGGAGCGACGCGGCCGTCCGGCGCTGCACCTGGTCCACGGGCTGCCCGTGGCCTTGAACGCCGGCAATTGGCTGTACTTTCTGGCGTTCGATCTGATCGAGCAGCTGGGTCTAGGCCCCCACGTCGAGCTGGGCCTGTATCGGTGGCTCAGCCGCACGCTGGCGCGCTGTCACGAGGGGCAAGCGCTCGACCTGACAGCAAGGATGGGGCAGCTCGCGCAGCGGGAGGTGTCCGCCTTGGTCGACACTTGCACGCGGCTGAAGACGGGAGCGCTGATGGGGTTGTCCGCGGTGGTGCCCGCGGTCGCGGCCGGAGCGCCGGCGCGCGTCGTGGGGGCACTCCACGACTTCGGCGAGCAGCTCGGCGTCGGCCTGCAGATGCTCGACGACCTGGGCGGCCTCGTGAACGAAGCGCGTTGTCACAAGGGCCACGAGGACCTGATGCATGGCCGTCCGACTTGGCCGTGGGCTTGGTTGGCTTCGCAGCTCGGCGTGACCGACTACGCGCGCCTGCAGCGGCTGGCTCGTCAGGTCGAAAGTCGCGATCTGCATCCAGAGCTGCTGGCGAAGGAAATGCGAGTCCACCTCGGCGCTGGGTCATCGCGCTTCGCCGAGGCGCACCTGGCGGCGGCCCACGAACGGCTGCTCGAAGACCTGCCGAACCCGCACGGCCTGCAAGATCTGGCGCGCGAGCTCCGGAGACTGCTGGGGAGCTATGTCTGAGACGCGCCGCGTGGCAGTGATCGGCAGCGGGTTCGGTGGGCTCGCGGCGGCGATCCGCTTGCAGGCAGCGGGCTGCGACACGGTCCTGTTCGAGGCTCGCGACCAACCAGGGGGGCGGGCTTACGTGTACCGCGACGCCGGTTTCACCTTCGACGCGGGGCCCACCGTCATCACAGCGCCCCATTGCATCGAGGAGCTATTTGCGCTCTCGGGGCGTCGCCTCGAGGACTACGTCGAGCTCCTGCTGGTCACGCCATTCTATCGCCTGCTGTGGGAAGATGGCGATCGTTTCGACTACGACGGGGATGGCGAATCGATGCTGGCGCGCATCGCCGCGAGAGACCCGGCGGACGCCGCCGGCTATCGACGCTTCGTCGAGTACACGCGCCGGGTCTTCGACAAAGGGTACGACGAGCTCGCGGCCACGCCGTTCTTGCGTTTCTTCGACATGGTCAAGGTCGCGCCCGACCTCGCACGCTTGCGTGCCGATCGCTCCGTCTACGACACCGTGGCGCGCTACGTCAAAGACGAGCACGTGCGCCAGGCGCTGAGCTTCCACTCGCTCCTCGTGGGCGGCAATCCCTTCGACACGAGCGCCATCTACACCCTGATTCACTACTTGGAGCGCAAATGGGGTGTATTCTTTCCGCGCGGTGGCACCGGTGCGCTCGTGGCAGCGTTGGTCGCGCTGTTCCGCGAACTCGGGGGGACGCTGGTGTTGAACGCCGCGGTGCGCAGCATCGACGTCTACCCCAGCGCAGGCAACAGCGTGCACCGAGTGCACGTGGAAGATCACGCCCCCGAAGACTTTTCCGCCGTCGTTTCGAACGCCGATCTCCATCACACCTACGCCGCGCTGTACCGGAACCACGCGGCCGCTCGGGCCATGCAAGCCCGGCTGGAACGTCTGGAGTGGTCGATGTCGCTGTTCGTATTGTACTTCGGTACCGACAACCAATATTCGGATCTCGCGCACCACAGCGTGCTGTTCGGGCCGCGCTACCGGGATCACTTGCGAGAAATTTTCGAGGGCCCCGAGCTGCCGGCGGACTTCAGCCTGTACTTGCATGCGCCGACCGTGACCGATCCATCCCTGGCGCCAGCTGGCTGTTCCTCGTTCTACGTGCTGAGTCCGGTGCCGCACCTGGGCAAGGCCAAAGTCGACTGGGAACGGGTGGGGCCGCGTTACGCGGACTCCATCTTGGAGTACCTCGAGCGCTACCTCCCCGATTTGCGCCGCCACGTGGTGACTCGCCGCTTCATCACGCCGATCACGTTCCGGGACGAGCTCGCTGCTTTCGAAGGTTCCGCGTTCTCGGTGGCGCCGAAGCTCACGCAGAGCGCTTGGTTCCGGCCTCACAACAGGGATCCCAAGATCCCTGGGCTGTATCTGGTTGGCGCCGGGACCCACCCGGGTGCGGGCCTGCCCGGCGTGATCAACTCGGCCAAGGCAACCGTAAACGTACTGCTGGCAGACCGAGCGCGTGAGGTCGCCGTATGAAGCCCACCCGCGAAACTCCGCTAGACGTCTTGCGGCGCCACGGCAAATCGTTCTTTCTGGCGCACGCGCTGCTGCCAGCGGACGCGCGTGACGCGGCGCGGGTGCTCTACGCCTGGTGCCGCAGGGCTGACGACTTGGTGGACGAGCGTCCCGTCGAGGAAGCGGCGCCGGCGCTGGTCGGGCTCGAGCGCGAGCTCGATGGGATCTACGAGCGCCGGCCTCAGTCCGATCCGTTGCTGGCCGCATTTCAAGAGGTCGTCATCGCGAACGGCATCCCGAAACAGTATCCGAGCGACCTGCTTCGCGGGTTCAGGATGGACCTGGAAGGTACGGTGTACGAAACGTTGCTCGACTCGTACCAGTACTGCTATCGCGTTGCCGGCACGGTCGGTCTCATGATGTGCCACGTCATGGGGGTGCGACATCCCGAAGCCTTGAGACATGCCGTGCACCTGGGTATCGCGATGCAGCTCACCAACATCTGCCGCGACGTCGCAGAAGACTGGGGGCGGGGCCGTCTCTACGTGCCGTTGACGTTGCTCGGGGGCAGAGCGCCGGCTCGGGGCATCCAGGGCAGCTTTCCCGACGATCTCGCGGTTCCGATGGCAAGCGCCGTTCAGCGCATGCTCGATGTGGCCGACCAATTCTACGCGTCCGCGGACCGCGGGCTTCGCTACCTGGCTCCACGATCCATGTGGGCCGTCTTGGTAGCGCGCCTGGTGTACTCGAGCATCGGCGCGGTGCTGCGCCGGCGGGGCTGCGATGTCACGCGAGGGCGCGCCTACGTGCCGTTTCCACGCAAGCTCTGGCTGATGGGGCGTGCGCTGGGTCGAGTGCTGGCCTCGTTCAGAACCTGGCCCCGTGCCGATCAAAGCCGGGGCTGCCAGCTACCACTCCAGAGGTACCCCACGGATGTCCTTCCCGTCTGAGTTCGCCGTGTACGTTGGTCGCGTGCGTGAGTTCACGCCACGCGATTGGGCCGTCTACGTGGGCTGGGTGGGGCTCATGCTCGGGCTCGTCCTCGCGACGGGGGGCTTCTTGTTGATCGGACACTCGAACGGCGTGCAGTTTCCGCAAGCTGCGTGGTGTGTACCGCTCGGTGCCTTGGTGTTCGCCGCGAGCATCGCGATCGACACCATCGGGCACCGCACCATCTACAAATCTGAAATCGCCGGTGCCGAAGGTTTGGTGCACGGCATCACCATCGCGTGTGGGGTGGCGAGCTCGGTCTTGTTGTGCGCGGCCTACTCCCATCGAGATTCACTCTGGGTGCCGGCCATGATACTGACGGTGCTTTCCTTCATTTATAGCTTGGTCGACGAGGCCTTTCATTGGCACAGGTACGTGAAGCAACACTCCGATCGCGTGGAAATGTGGAGCCACGTCGGCATTCTTTTCGGCCACGGAACCATGATGGTGGGCTGGTGGGCCTGGTTTTTTGGAGGTTACGCGGGTGTCTCGGAAACATTGATGCGCTGGCCGTAGCCCTGACCACCCCGCGCTTCTTTGGGCGCTGATGCTGGACGAACCCGACAAGGCGGCTCCGAAGTATCGGATAGGACTGGTGGCTCGACTCACCGGTGTTTCCGCGCATCAACTGCGCATCTGGGAGCGGCGTTATCACACGGTCACGCCGGCGCGGACGGAAGGGGGCGATCGGCTTTATTCCGACAACGACGTCGCGCGCTTGCGAAGCTTGAAAAAGCTTGCGGACCTGGGCCATAGCATCGGTCGAGTGGCGCGCCTGGGCGAGCCAGAGCTCGTGGCGCTGCTCGCGATGGAGCCGCCGCTCGCCGAGGCTGCCGATGGTTCCTTGTTGGCCGAGCGTGTCTCGCAACAGTTCCTCGAGTGCCTCGAACGCGTGGACCCGCTCGAAGCGGAGCGCGTCCTCGCCCGCGCGGCGATCGCCTTCGAACCCGAGCTGTTCACGCTCGAGGTGCTGCTGCCTGCGATGCGCGAGGTTGGGCGCCGCTGGTCGACGGGGGCGTTCACGATCGCCCAAGAACACAGCGCCTCCGCCGTGCTCCGGACCCAGCTCGGAGCCTTGATGAGGCTGTACGCGCCGGAGGTAGGCGCGCGGGTCGTGGTGTGTGCCACGCTACCCGCGGAGCTGCACGAGTTCGGCGCGCTGGCGGCTGGGCTCTTGGCGGCCGGACGCGGCTGGAAGGTCATCTATCTGGGGCCGAATCTCCCCGCCGACGAGATAGCCGATGCCGTCGCTCGCTCGCGCGCAGAGCTGGTCCTGCTCTCGGTCGTGCTGCAGCAACAGGGGGTGCGCGAACAGCTCACACGGCTGCGCGCGGCGCTGCCGGCACGGGTTCGCGTGATTGTGGGCGGCGCAGGCGTTCGGCACCTGAGCGATCTCGCCCCGGGTTTGGAGGTCATGGAGCGGCTCGAAGGACTCAAGGCCATTCTTTGAGCGCAGCGGCTTGTGCCCTGCGCCGTGGGCGCTAGATCCAGCAGTATGCAAATAGGCACTTGGTCTGACTTCGCGCGCCACCAACTGTGGCGCGTCGAGCCGGGAACCTGGCAGTCCGAGACCGTGCGCGCAGCGTATTATGCCGGTCACGAGGCGGTCCGGTGGCCCCTGATCGTGTTGAACCGCCTGATGTTCGGCGTCCTGCTCGGTTCGCCCCGACTCCCGCCCGAAGAGCTGCCGCGCGCCGTGCGTGCGGTGCGACACCGCTATCGCGAGCTGCAGCGGAAAGATCTCGAACACGTCGCCCGGGGAACGTACCCCGCCTCCCAGCTCTTTGCGGCTCCGCTCTCTAGGTACGCCCGTGTCGCCCCGAGTTTCTTCATCGACGCGCTGAAGGTCATACGCCGCGCTCGGGCCGGAAACTACGCCGATCTTCCCGCCCCGCGACCCGCCGAGCTTCCGGCCTACTATCGACGCTGCTTTCATTGGCAGACGGACGGCTACCTCAGCGACCACTCCGCGCGCCTCTACGATCTCGGCGTGGAGATCCTGTTCACCGGGATGGCGGACGCGATGCGCCGTCAAGTCCTCGGAGAGCTCGGTGGGCTCTCGCCGAACGCAGCCATCCTCGACGTGGGTTGCGGCACCGGTCGCTTGCTGCAGCAGCTCCGCAGCGCCAGGCCGGAGGCGCGTTTGACCGGCATCGACCTGAGCGAGGCCTACGTGCGCCACGCTCGCGCCGAGCTCGGCGCTGCGGCGTCCGTCCACACGGGGAATGCCGAAGCGCTGCCGTACGCGGACCAGAGCTTCGACGCCGTCGTGAGCGTGTTCGTGTTTCACGAGCTCCCTGCGCGCGTTCGGCGGCGTGTCTTTTCCGAAATGGTGCGGGTGCTCAAGCCCGGCGGCGTCCTGGTGCTCGAAGACGCCGCGCAGCTCTCCGACAGCCCCGATCTGTCCGCAGTCCTCCGGCAGTTCCCGCGGGACTTGCACGAGCCGTTCTTCGAGCAGTACCTCGGCGATCCGCTCGAAGACCTGTTCAGCGCGCCGCTTGCGCCACCGCGCTGCCAGCCGGTGTTCGTGGCCAAGCTCGTCTCCGCCCGCAAGCATGCGGGTTAGCCACGGTGCCACGTTGACGCCCGGAATCAGCGCCCCGGGAGCACAAATCCGGAACAAGTTGTAAAGACAACTTGACAGCGTGAGGGGGGCGGGGCAGGCTCGGCAGCATGCACGCCGGGCTCTCGGAGCTGCCGCCCCTGAATCCAGGGTCACCCGTGCCGCTGTATCATCAGCTGGCGACTTCGCTTTCGGCGGCGATTACCGAAGGTCGCTTCAAGCCGGGTGAGCGCTTGCCGTCCGAGCCCGAGTTGGCGCGGCGTTTCGGCGTCACGCGGCCCACCGTGCGTCAGGCCACGCGCCTGCTCGCGGAGCGGCGGCTGGTCGAAGCCAAACGCGGGTCGGGGACCTTCGTGCGCCCGCCCACGGAGCAGGTGGATCTGTTTTCGCTCGCGGGAACGCTCGAAGCGTTCGAGCGCAGCGGAGTCCGCCTCGAGCGTCGCCTGCTCGGCAAGATCCGCAAGGTACAGGTCGATCCAGCGTTCGCAGGGCATCCGTTCGCGGGGCGCGTCGCTTACCAGTTTCGGCGGCTCAGTCGCGCGCGTGGGTGTCCGGTCCTGCTCGAGGACTTCTACGTCGATCCCACGACGTTTCCGGAGCTCGAGGGCTACAATCTGTCGGTGAAGTCGTTTGCGCGCGTGGTGCGTGAGCACTACTTCTTGCGCCCGGCGCGCGGGCGCCAGACCTTTCAAACGCTGTCGGTCACCGAAGAGGTGGGGGCTCTGCTCGAGCTCGCCGCAGGCGAGACGGTGCTGCTGGTTCGCAGGACGCTCGATTTCCCCGCTGCCCCAGGCGCGGTTTACGTCGAGCTCGCGTGCCGCACCGACGAATTCGTTTTCTCACAGACATTGCTAGGTGATCCATGAAAGACCGCGGCTATTACTCTCAGTTCGGCGGGGCGTTCATCCCCGAAATCTTGGTACCGACCTTCGACGAGCTCGAACGCGAGTTCGAAAAGGCGCGCAGCGATCCGAATTTTTGGAACGAGTACACCGCCTTGATGGCGAGCTATTCGGGTCGGCCGACACCGCTCACGTATGCCGAGAACTTGAGCCAGCACTTCGGGGGAGCCCGCATCTACATCAAGCGCGAAGACTTGAACCACACCGGGGCTCACAAGGCCAACAACGTGATGGGCCAGGGGCTCTTGGTGCAACGCATGGGTAAGCGTCGCGTCATTGCCGAGACGGGCGCGGGACAGCACGGCGTGGCCACCGCCACCATGGCGGCCAAATTGGGCCTCGAGTGCACCATCTACATGGGCGAAGTCGACGTGGAGCGGCAACGCCCGAACGTATTCTGGATGGAGCAACTAGGCGCGACGGTGGTTCCGGTTCGCGAGGGATCGCGCACCCTGAAGGACGCCATCAACGAAGCGTTTCGCGACTGGGTGAGCAACATGCACACGACTCACTACGTGCTCGGGACGGTGTGTGGACCACATCCGTTCCCGACCATGGTCACCTACTTCCAATCCATCATCGGGCAGGAGGCGCGGCGGCAGGTGCTCGAAGCGACCGGCAAGCTGCCCGAGCGCGTGTACGCCTGCGTCGGGGGCGGCTCGAACGCCATGGGTGTGTTCTCCGGATTCTTGGAGGACCCGGTCGAGCTCGTGGCCGTCGAAGCGGGAGGCAAGGGGCTCGACTCGGGAGCCCATGCCGCGCGCATCGCCGGCAATGCCGGCACCGTCGGAATCGCGCAAGGCTACAAGACGTACTTCATCCAGAACACCGAAGGTCAGATGCTCGATACGCACAGCGTGGCCGCGGGGCTCGACTACGTCGGTGTTTCGCCGATCCTCGCGCACCTCCACGGTACCAAGCGCGTCCGGTTCGAGGCGGCGACCGACGCCGAAGTCGTGAGCGCGCTCAAGCTCACCATTCGCAAGGAAGGCCTGATCCCAGCGCTCGAATCGTCGCACGCTTTTGCGCAAGCCTTCAAGGAGGCGGGCGATCTCTCGCGAGACGACGTCATCGTGGTCAATCAGTCCGGTCGTGGTGACAAGGACATCTTCACGGTCGCCGACGCCTTCGACGACCCAGGCTGGCGCGATTTCATTCGACAAAAAGCGGAGGCGTACCGTGCTTGAGCAATACCTGCGCGATCGCGCTGCGTCGCGCGAAATCCTGCTGATGACCCACGTCGTGATGGGGTACCCGAGCTTCGACGCTTCGCTCGAGATAGTGACCTCGATGGTCGAGGCAGGTGTCGATCTGATGGAGCTGCAGATCCCGTTTTCCGAACCGGTCGCGGACGGTCCTGTGATCTTGCACGCGAACCAACGCGCGCTCGATGCTGGCGCAACGGTCGAACGCTGCCTGGCGTTCGCGGAACAGGTGTCCAAGCGCTTCGAGATCCCCTTCCTGTTCATGTCGTATTACAACGTCTTGTACCAGCACGGCGTGCCGCGCTTCATGCAGCGGAGCCGCGAGCTCGGTATCGCGGGTACGATCGTGCCCGACTTGCCGCCGGAAGAAGGCGCGGACTATCTGCGGGCGGCGCAAGAGAGCGGCGTTGCCCCCGTCTTCATCTTCACTCCGAACACCACCCAAGAGCGGCTCGACTACCTGAGCCGGCACGCGCGCGGGCTCGTCTACTGTGTGGCGCGACGCGGTGTCACCGGAAGCGAGACACGGTTCTCGGCCGACCTTGGCGACTACCTCGGGCGCTGCCGCAGGGCGACAGCGTTGCCGCTCGCCGTCGGCTTCGGCGTCAAGACGCGCGGCGATGTCGATTTTTTGCGAGGCAAGGCCGAAATCGCAGTGATCGGCTCGCAGACGATTCGCCTCGTCGAAGAGCGCGGTGTCTCCGCGGTCAGCGGCTTCATCCGCTCGCTCCGCTAATCGGGCCAGCGCAAGCCCCGCGGCCTGCCCGCAGCGGCGAGCGCAAGCCCCGTGGCGCGTCCCCAGCGGCCAGCGCGAGCCTTGTGGCCTGTCCGCATCGACAAGCGCGAGCCCTGTGGAGCAGCGACCGCGAGAGCCCTGTCGCCCGTAGACGCCGACCGCGCGAGCCCTGTGGGCAGCGACCGCGCGAGCCCAGATTCGATGATGTGGCTGGGCCCTCCGGAAACGCAGTAGCAAAACGCTCTGCAACACAAAAGACGCGCACTTGCAGTCAGGAGGAGCCAGCCATGATGCACATAGCAATCGACTTGGGTTCTGGAAAATCACAACTATGCGTACGGGAGCCTTGGCGGTGAAAGCGCGTTTCCGACCGGCAGGACCTACTGTGATCTCAGAATCCTACACATCTCGCTTCCGAGGAGCGGTGATTGTCACAGTACTCGAGGCGATGCACTCGAGGCGATGAGTCTTCAGCCTCGGCCGCTGCCCCCCAGGCGCCCCCGTTCCCACCCCCTCAGCGGCCTGCCGCCGCTCACGCTCTCCCGCCAGTCCAGTCGTCCCGCCCCCCGCGCCGCTCGTGGGTCCCCCCGCGCTCGTCGCACCGATGCGCTTGCCCGCCGTGGACTCCGACAGGTGATAACGCCGCACCAGAAGATCGAACAGCGAGCAATGTCCCTTTCTGGCCCACAACTTCCGCCGATCGATGACGTCGATGTGCCAGAGCAGGCTGGCGACGTGATGCTGGTCCTGCCGCACCAGCTCGTTGAACTCGGTGAGTAGCGCCTGGTCGCTCAGTCGTTCCAGCTGCGGGTTCGAAGCCTCGGGTGGATGGGTCGCGGTCAT